>JAQCJA010000672.1 GCA_027593305.1 bacterium | reverse complement strand
GTTTTTGAGGGAATCCGCTGCTACAACACCGGGGAGGGCCCCGCCGTATTTCGTCTCGAAGAACACGTGGACCGTCTGTTCGACTCTGCCAAGATCTATCGCATGGAGATCCCATACGGCCGCCAGCAGATCTGCGAAGCCATCCTGGCCACGATTCGCAGCAACAAGCTGGATGCCTGCTACGTCCGTCCGATCTGTTTTCGCGGATACGGCTCACTGGGGGTTGATCCAACAACGTGTCCCGTGGACACTGTGATCGCCGTCTGGCAATGGGGGCAATACCTCGGTGCAGACGCTTTGAAGAAGGGAGTGTCGGTCTGCACGTCCTCATGGAACCGATCGGCCCCCAATACGCTGCCAAATCTGGCAAAGGCCGGGGGTAACTATCTGAACTCCCAGTTGGTTCGCATGGAAGCCAATCTCAATGGCTACGATGAAGGAATCGTTCTTGGGACCGATGGACTGGTCAGCGAGGGAAGTGGCGAGAATATCTTTGCTGTCAAGGCAGGCAAGATCGCGACGCCGATGTCATACCAGTCGATCCTCCCTGGGATCACGCGGCACACGGCTATCACCATCGCCCGGGACCTCGGCTTTGAAGTGGAAGCCAGACCCATTCCCCGCGAGTTCCTCTATGTGGCTGACGAGGTGTTCTTCACCGGTACAGCAGCCGAGGTCTCACCGATTCGGGCCATTGATCAGATACAGATCGGTGATGGTACACGCGGTCCGATCACCGAGAAGATCCAGACACGATTCTTCGAAACCACAAACGCCGAGGTCGAGGACCGACATGGCTGGCTCACATTCGTCTGAGCCTGATTGGGATCCCCCCGGGGGCTTGAGTGCCCAACTCGCCGGAATCAAATTTGGGTCGGGCTGGCACAGCCTGCGATCCAAGTGCATATGTAACAATCAATTACGTCGCAAACGAGGTCGCCAGATCGCCTCGGTGGCTGGAATGACAGGGCGGTCTCCAGAGATCCGGCGGCCGTCCTGTTTGTCTTCGGGTTGCCTTTTGGTGACAATTTCACGAAGATAGCGTCAATTACGTCACGTAAACGCGTGTTTACTTGAGACCCATAGGAAACAGGACTCGACCAAAACACAGCACGTTTATCTGATATCACCGATTGTCATCGCTCTCTACAGGGAGGAGCTGTCGATGGACCGGAAGACCCACTGGCACGGCGCATTCTTTGCGGCGTGTCTCCTGGCCCTGGCTGCAACCGCGGCCTAGGCAGGTAACGGCAAGATCACCGGTACGGTTACGGATCAAGCGGATGGAACGCCGCTGGTAAGCGCGAGTATCGCTCTTCAAGGGACGAAGCTCGGCACCGTATCGGACGAAGATGGACGCTTTTTCATTCTGAATGTGCCACCCGGCACGTATACACTGCGCACAACATACATCGGCTACGCGCCTCTGGTTATTCAGGAAGTCCGCGTCTCGGGCGATCTGACGACAGACCTCAAGGTTCGTCCAACGGCGGTAGCGATCACGACTGATGAAGTCGTGATCCGCGCTGAACGACCCATCATCGACAAGACCGCGACCAACGCGGTGCGCATCGTCGGCGCGGAGGATCTTGAGATTCTGCCGTTCCGAGGTGTGCAGAACGTTCTCTCCTTGCAGGCCGGCGTGGTCGAAGACGAGGGCCAACTGCATGTTCGCGGATCTCGCAGTGATGAGATCGCCTACTACGTCGAAGGCGCCAGCGTGCGCAACGTCGTCACGGGCCGGACTGCGGTGAACCTGATCGACGAGGCCCTGGAAGAAGTGCAGTTGCAGGCCGGTGGCTTCAACGCCGAATACGGCGGTGCCAACGCCGGCATTGTCCTGCAGGAACTGCGCACCGGTGCGACCGACCTGCATATGAGCGTCATGGGGGTATCCATTTAACCGGAGTAGAACTCCATCACGTGATCTCGCGGCGCACGTCTGGGCTCCGGCTGCTCCAGGATCGTGAGATTGCCCGCGCCGATGCCGTGAGGGGGGCCGCAACTCGCATGGATTCCCAGATGGCCACCTCCTTCATGGCCATCTGGTGGGTTCCGGGTCGCCTGGCGCTTGGCCAAGGAGGCAATCCGGTGTCCTCGGGAAGTCGCTCCGGTTAAATGGATACCCCAATGAGCGTCATGTCGGAAACCGACAACTTCGCCTCAGATGGCAAGAAGTTTCTCGACACATACTCCTACGGTTACAGCAATCAGGTGTTCACCATTCAGGGCCCGGTTGCCGGCAATCAGAAGATTCGCGCCTTCGTCGCCAGCCAGCGGCGGGTTGGTTCCACCCCCGTCTTCTGGGATGGCTTTTCCTTTGAGAACGGCGTCGATGGCATCAATCTGACCGATACCGGAGATCGTGGTGGTCGTACCCACTGGACGGATACGGATGGTGACGGGACGGTCGATCCCGAAGTCCTCAGTGAGCTGAATCTGAAGGGTGGTCGCATCGAGCACACAGAAGGACAGGGATACGATTTCAACGGCACGCTGATCTTTGACTATCAACCGGTAAAGCTGCAGATCACCGGCCTGTTCTCAGACGAGTCGCTGGAGTTCAACCCAGGACCGATCCGCAACATGTTGAATACGGCCCGCCTGCCGG
>JAQCJA010000046.1 GCA_027593305.1 bacterium | reverse complement strand
CATTCATCGTAGGAAGGCACCTGGGCGCCGGGATCTGCCGGATCGCCGCCACACTGGCCGAGTTCAAAGGCGTCTACCACGCCATCCAGGTTCGTGTCGCACGGGTCTGCAGCCGGAGCCCCCCCACACTGACCGAGTTCAAAGGCATCCACAATGCCATCGAAGTTCGTGTCACACGGATCCGTTTGACCGAAGACGGCCGCTGCGGACAATACTGCGATGAGGACGAACAGCATGGCTCTTTTCGACAAGACCTTGTGACCTTTGGCTCGGGCTCGTGCCTTGATGGTGAGGGACGGTGCATCGGTGCCAGCCACAGCTCGCTTCGACAATGTATCTCAACATTCCGTCTGAACCAGTGACGCCTGTCACCGGATGCAGAATCGCTCGCGTCACTGGTGGACGTTTGAACCGGGGTGTTCCTATCTTTGTCTATCCTGTGGTAATCTATCGAATTACGACGCGTACCGCAGGACTGCCGATCAACTCCTTGAAAGCCCTCTATCCCGGGAGTCCGAGTGACCGAATTGCCCGAAAGTCCGTTGCGACTCACCCTCGAGGTCTTGCCGAATAAACCCGGCGTGTATCTGATGCGTGACGCGACAGCAAAGATTCTCTACGTGGGCAAAGCCAAGAATCTGCGCAGCAGGGTGCGGTCATACTTTCAGAAGGCGGGTGTCGCAGAGCGGGGGCCACGTATCGAGTTGATGGTGGCACGCGTGCACGATGTTGACTGCATCGTCACGGAAACCGAGCAGGAAGCCCTGATCCTGGAAGCCGTTCAGATCAAGGCGCATCGACCGCGCTACAACATCAATCTCAAGGATGACAAGAAGTACCCCTTCATACGCATCACGGACGAGCCCTACCCGAGGATCGTGTGGACGCGTGACACCGAAGCAGATGGCTCTCGGTATCTGGGACCGTACAGCAACGCCCGGCAGATGCGCATGATGCTGGATGTCATGCACAAGATCTTTCCCGTGCGCAGTTGCCGCTACGACCTCCCTGACGCCAAGGTCAAGCTGTGCATGGAGTTCCAGATTCGCCGCTGCGAGGGGCCGTGCGAGGACCTCGTGAGTGCGGAGCAGTACCGCGATACGGTCTCGCAGGCGGTGCGTTTCCTCAAGGGCGACAAAGCCGGCGTCATTCGTGAATTGAAGACACGTATGGAGCAGGCCGCTGGTGATCAGCGTTTCGAACAGGCTGCCCGTCATCGCGATCAGATCCGTGCGCTGGAGCACTACCGCTCCCACCAGACGATGATGCTGGATGAGAATGTCGTGCGAGATGTGATCGGTCTTGCGCGCCACGACGACGAGGCTTGCTGTACCGTCCTTGAGATCCGTGAAGGTCGCCTTGTGGGTGAGAAGCACCATTTTCTCGGCGGTGTCATGGAATCGACGGACGCCGAAATCCTCTCCGCTTTCCTGCGTCAGTTCTACCTGCAGACCGACTTCGTGCCCCGGGAGATCCACGTCAGCCAGGAACTGCCGGACGCGGAAGACATCGCCAGATGGCTGTCGGGCAAATCCGAATACAACCGTGTCGAGGTCGCCGCCTATCAGCGTGGGGTGAAAGCACACGCGCAGGATATGGCCGATCTGAACGCCCGACACCTGATGGAGGAGAGACGCCTGAAGCGCGACGCGCAGAGTGATCGGGTGCCACAATCGGTGATCTCCCTGCAACGCGATCTGGCGCTCGACGAACTCCCCCGGCGGATCGAGGGGGTGGACATCTCCAATTTCCAGGGCTCTGACACAGTGGGCTCCCTCGTGGTCATGATCGACGGCAAACCCCGTCGCAGCGAGTACCGACATTTTCGCGTACGCAGCAGTGACGGAGCGCCGGATGACTTCGCCAGTATTTTCGAAGTGGTGACACGCAGGTTCCGGGGCCTGCGGGAGCGTGGCGAGAGCTACCCGGATTTGCTCATGATCGACGGTGGCAAGGGACAACTCTCCAGCGCCTTGGCGGCTCTGTCTGAACTGGGCATCGATGGTATCCCCGTCGTCGGCCTGGCAAAACGACTGGAGGAAATCTTCCAGCCCAATGAGCCCCTGCCATTGATCCTGCCCCGCGCTTCGGCGAGTCTGCGCATGTTGCAGGTGCTGCGTGATGAAGCCCATCGGTTCGCCGTCAGCTACCACCGAAAACTGCGCGGCAAGCGCACACTGTCATCCGGACTTGATGAAATTCCCGGCATCGGACCCAAGCGCCGGCAGGCCCTGCTTCAGGAGTTCGGCTCCATGCGCCGTCTGCAGCAGGCCGAAGTGGAGGAAATTGCCGGGGTCAAGGGATTCAGCCAAAAGCTGGCGCAGGAACTCAAGAGCCATCTGCAACCCGAGAGCACGGAACAAGGCGAACCCCATGAGTGACAGAGGCGAGGTCAGAGGTACATTCTTTCGCCCGAAGTTCTACGAGGAGGTCAACAATACCC
Source organism: bacterium (assembly GCA_027593305.1). Lineage (GTDB taxonomy): Bacteria > Latescibacterota > UBA2968 > UBA8231 > UBA8231 > UBA8231. The sequence goes on along the minus strand of JAQCJA010000046.1, from coordinate 13,676 downwards.
TCACAGCTTCCACGGATGTGGTAACCCGGTTCGGCACCGTGCGAATCTGCTGGCATGATGAGACGGTCATCAACGTCGTCATTGGCCCCTACGACCCAGGGGAGCGCCGCGTTACGGTGCGACGGTTCCTGCCGCCGCACCCCGAAGGCCAGGAGTTGATCACCAAGTTCATGCGCTACTTCATGGGCAAGCCCACGGAGTTCAGTATCGATCTGCCGCCCGGAATCGGCACCGACTTCCAGCGCACGGTCTGGGGCGCGTTGCGCCAGACCCCCTTCGGCCAGTATGAGACCTATGGGCAACTGGCCCTGCGCCTTGGCCTGCCCCTCAGTCGCGCGCGAAATGTCGGCAATGCCGCCGCGCAGAACCCCTTGCCCATTGTCTTCCCGTGCCATCGGATCGTCGCCTCAACCGGGGCACTGACGGGATACTCTGCCGGTCCGCACTGGAAAAAGGCCCTGCTTCTGCATGAGGGTGTGGTGGTGGACAACGACCGTGTCAAAGTCGAAACCCCGCCGACCTAGCCATCATCCCCCGCCCCTCTCCCCTGCAGAACGCTCTCCGCGAGTTCCTCGACGCCCTTGAGTGCGCCGGAACCTTGTCGGCCAGTACTCTGTCGGCCTATGGTCGCGATCTGGAACGTTACCTGGAATCGTGCGCAAGAATGGGTGTCGACACCCCTGAGAACATTACCCCTGCCACGGTGACAGGCCATCTGGCGGAGTTGCGCGAATGCGGCCGCAGTGCCGCCACGATGGCCCGCAGTCTGTCTTCCGTGCGGCGCCTGCACGAGCATCTGCGGCTCACAGGCAGCTGCCCGACCGATCCGACCATCGGACTGACGCCACAACGGGTTGCCCGCCGCGAGCCGGAACCGCTGAGCGTGGAGGAGGCGCGCCGCCTGATCGACGCCGTTCGCGGCGAGGATCCTCTCACCATGCGTGATCGAGCCATTCTGGAGATCCTCTACGCCGCCGGCCTGCGCGTCTCCGAGTTGACCTCCCTGCGCGAAACGGATCTGTTACTGGACCACACGCTGATCCGGATTCACGGACGGGGCGCCCGTGAGCGTGTCGTGCCATTGGGAGCATCCGCCATCGAAGCAGCCCATCGTTACGCACGATTTGGTCGTCCGTCCCTGGCTCGAAGTGCGGTGGATGCGCCCTTCTTCGTCAACGCTCAGGGACGGGCTCTGTCACGTATGGGTGTGTGGAAGATCATTCGTGGCGCAGCCGATACAGCAGGAATCGCGCGACCCGTGAGTCCGCAGACCCTGCGACACACCTTCGCTGCCCATCTTCTGCAGGGCGGCTTTGACCTGCGTGACGTGCAGCACCTTCTGGGTCACGCCGATATTTCCACGACCTCCATCTACACCCGGGCCGATGATGCGCGCTTGCAGGCGTTGCACCGGGCCTACCACCCGCGCGCCTGAAGCTGGCCCCATGTCGCCTGTTTTTCAAGAGTTTCTCCTCTGGTTTCCTGCAGTGGTCATCGCCCTGACCGTGCATGAGTTCGCCCACGCCTATGTAGCCGATCGGTTGGGCGACCCCACCGCCCGAGCTCTCGGGCGGGTGACGCTGAACCCACTGTCGCACCTGGATCTGGTAGGTACGGTGTTGCTTGTGACCCTGCATTTCGGTTGGGGACGGCCGGTACCCGTGGACACACGCTACCTCGCCAATCCCAAGCGTGACATGCTGTTGATCGCCGCTGCAGGACCAGCAATCAACGTGGCGACAGCGGTCGTCGTCGGGATCGGCTTGCGTCTGACGGGTGTGCCATTGCTGGCGACAGAGACGGGCGTTCTTCTGTATCTGGGATTGCAGGCCCTCGTCCTTCTGAGCCTGCTGCTGGCGTTCTTCAACCTCCTCCCCATCCCGCCACTCGATGGCTCGAAGGTTCTGATGGGTCTGCTGCCGAGGCCCCTGGCCGAGCCTTACGCGCGCCATGCGGGGATGTTGTCCTGGGCCCTGATGGGACTCATTGCCGTTGGCGCCATGACCGGCTGGCACCCGATGTCGCGCCTCATCTATCCGCCGGCCCATTGGCTCTACGAACTGCTCACCGGCTCATACATCCCTTGACCGCTTGACCCATGCCGATTCTCGGCGACATCGCTCTCGGCAAGTATGTCCCCGGGACCTCGATCCTGCACCGCCTGGACCCGCGAACCAAGCTTCTTGTCGTGGTGCTGTGGATGAGCGCCGCCCTGGCTTCGCGTGGAGTGGCACCAGTGGCGGCATTCTGCCTCTTCATCCTGGCCACGGCCAGCCTTTCGCGCTTGCCTGCAGGTCTGCTGCTGAGAAACCTGCGTTCGTTCCTCTGGCTGCTGCTCATGACGGCATCTCTGCATGCTCTCATGACTCCGGGGCACCTGCTCTGGCATGTCCCCTGGCTTGATCTCAATGTCACCCACGAAGGCCTGCAGGCAGCCGCAATTTTCACCCTGCGCCTGGGCGCCGTTGTTACGGCCGCATCCTTGCTGACGCTGACGACATCGCCGCTGGAACTGACGGATGGCGTCGAGCGGTTGTTGCGGCCTTTCCGCAGGATCGGTGTGCCCGCCCACGAGCTGGCCATGATGATCTCCATCGCCCTGCGCTTCATCCCCGTCCTGGCGGAAGAGGCGGAGCGGCTGCAGAAGGCACAGATGGCTCGGGGCGCTGAGTTCGGCGGCCATCCTGTGGCCCGGGCTCGCAAACTCGTGCCACTGCTGGTGCCGCTGTTTCTTTCTGCTTTCGCCCGGGCCGACCGTCTCGCCATTGCCATGGAGGCCCGTGGCTACAGGGGTGGTGAAGGCCGAACGCAGTACCGGCAGTTGGCATACAGGCGCGCGGACGCGCTGGCAACATTTGTCTGTGTCTGTGGCTGTGCTGCCATGTGGTGGGTCTCAGCCACTGACGGGGGCCCGCAGCCATGAGAGAGCCAAGGACACTTCGTCTCGATCTGGCGTATGATGGCACCGGGTTCGTCGGCTGGCAGGTGCAGGCCTCAGGACGCACCGTTCAAGGGGAGTTGCAGCGGGCCCTGAGGCGGTTGTTGCAGGACGACGTGACACCCGTTGGTTCGGGGCGGACGGACGCCGGCACCCATGCCCTCGGTCAGGTCGCCCACATCCATACGGACAACGGCCTCGCTGCGGAACAGATTCTCCGGGGTGTCAACGCTCTGTTGCCGCCGGATGTCGCCGTATCGGCCGTGCGCGACGTCGACAGCAGCTTCCACGCACGCTTCAGCGCTCGCGGCAAACGCTATCGCTACCGCATCGCAACTCGTGACAGCCCCCTGGACCGTCATTTTGTGTGGACGATGCGACGGCCACTCGATCTGGACTTGATGATGGCTGCCACACGCTACCTGACGGGGGTGCTCGATTTTCGCGCCTTCTGCAAGGCCTTGCCGCCGCCGGACAACTTCAGGTGTCGAATCGATGACGCAGGTTGGCGGCTTCAGGGCCGGGAACTGGTTTTCGAGATCGCAGCCAACCGGTTTCTGCGACACATGGTCCGCGTCCTTGTTGGCACGCTTGTCGATGTTGGCCTCAGAAAGCTGCCTGTCGAGGATTTCGGCCGACTCCTTGCGGCTGCCGCGGACCGATCTGAGGCAGGTCAAACCGCTCCGTCCTGCGGGCTCTGCATGCTCCATGTCAACTACGACGCGTGTTTTGGTGGTCCTTCCGGGGCGCAGCAGGCTTGAATGGGTCGAAGGAGAGTTACATATTGGAATACCGATGACTTATCAACCATCCAGACGCTGCCAATGTCTTGTGACGGTGCTGTTTGCTGCCCTGATGCTGGCTCCGGACAGTTCCGCAGGCGACGACACCATCGATGGCACGCGACGAAACGCCGTCGTGCGCGCCGTGGAACGTGTCCAGCCCGCCGTCGTCAGCATCCATGTCGTGCACCGGGAACGTATACTCTATCGCTATCAGGACCCGTTCCTGGAGCAGTTTTTCCGTGGCTCTCCCTTTGGCCAGCGGTACTACAGCACCGAACGGGATCGCGTTTCCGGCGGGTCCGGATTTTTGATCGACTCCGGTGGCACGGTCCTGACCAACGCACACGTGCTTGGCCAGGGCCAGATCGTCCGCGTCGAGGTCTCTTTGCCGGATGGGCGCATCTTTGAGGCCAGGGCTTCACACAAGGACGAGTCCGTAGATCTCGCCGTTCTGCAGATTGACGGAGAGGGGCTTCCGGTTGCGCCGCTTTCCCAATCGGGTGATATTCTCGTCGGAGAGTGGGCCATCGCCATTGGTAACCCCTTCGACCTTGGACCAACCGTAAGTATCGGTGTCATCAGTGCGATAGACCGAGATTTCCCCGAGCGTCAAGGGGACTTTTTCTACCGCGACATGATTCAGACGGACGCTGCCATCAACCCCGGAAACAGCGGCGGCCCTCTGGTGAACGCCCTGGGTGAAGTTGTCGGCATCAACAGCTTCATCTATACCGGTGGCGAGTACAGCCTCGGATCGATTGGCATTGGTTTTGCTGTCCCTGTGGATGCGGCGCGCAGATTCATCGACGAGATACGCACCCACGGTCGTGTGCGCATACCCTGGCACGGGATCGCCGATCTGCAGGATCTGACGCCGCGTCTGGCGGATTATCTCGAGTTGGACGGCACGGACGGGGCCGTGGTAGTCCGAGTGAACATGGACAGCCCTGCGGATCAAGCCGGATTGGGGCGGGGCGACGTGATTCTGGCCGTGAACGGCGAGTCGGTGACGTCTGCCATGGAAGCCTGGAGCCTGCTGCAGGGCTTACGGGTCGAGCAGGAATGTGAGTTTGAAGTGGTTCGTCGGGGCAAGAGGCAGACTCTGGAGTTGCGCGTCGCCGAGCGCCCTGTTGGCCCAAGCTGGAATTGAGCAGTGTTTTCTGGTCGGATCTGTTTGCTGGTAGTGGTTCGACCTCATCCTTCGATCCCAGCAGAGCTTCTGCTGTCATCGACGACCGCATACGGGCGGGTGAGACCATGATGGGAGTTGTTTCGTGATCCACATCAACCGCGCCATCATTCCAAACCTGTTTACAATAGGCAACCTGCTGTGCGGCTTCCTGGCATTGCGCTATATCGCCGAGGGCAGATACGTACCTGCCGCATGGTTGATCGTCCTGGGTGCCGCACTGGACAATATGGATGGACGCATCGCCCGCCTCATGGGCCGCGATTCCGCCTTCGGTATCGAATTCGATTCCCTCGCCGACGTCTGCACATTCGGTGTCGTACCAGCCTTCATGCTCTACCACAGCCTGCTGAGTTCTGCCTGGGGCGCGACTCTGGCCTTCGTGTTCCTGCTGGGGGGTGCATTCCGCCTGGCGCGCTACAACGTCATGAGCCACGAAGGTCGCAAGAGCGACTACTTCACGGGCTTGCCGATTCCCGCCGCCGCGATCGCTCTGAGTCAGTTCATTGTCTTTACCGAGCACTCCTGGGAGACTGCACACGCAGCACAGCTCGGCGTGATGGTGACCATGTTTCTCACAGTGCTTATGGTGAGCCGCGTCGAGTACGACTCGATGCCGAGCTTCCGTTCCGGTGGCCTGTGGGATCGCTGCAAGCAGGTCTTCTTTATTGGCGCCGTTGCCCTCATCGTCTATCCGACAACGTCCAAGGACTTTTTCTTTCCCCTCGTACTGGCCTATCTCGTGACGGGCGTGGGTCGCGCCGTAGCGGGCATGTTCAGTGACGAGGCCCCCCAGCACGCCTGAGTGTGCTGGGGGCGATGACCGAACACGTCGGGCTCTGAGCGATGATGCAGCGTGACAAACCTGTCAGTCATCTGGTTCTGATTCTGTTCGTCAGCGCCATTGGTGGGAGTGTTGTCGGTGAGTCTCTGCGCATTGTCCTGCACTTTGTCGCAGGTTCCGGCAGCATCGTTGAACGGGCTCTGCTCGATTATTTCAGTTACGACGTCGGCCCACATATGCTGAATCTGATCATTCTGTCCTTTCAGTTCGCTCTGACGCTGAACTTCAACGTCATTACACTGCTCGGCGTTTTCGTCGGCTGGTACTACTTCAAGTACTCGTATTGAGCAGCGACAGGTAACCACGGAGAGTTCGTCATGTTTCCGAGTCATTGGGAATTACTCGTCATCTTCCTCGTCGTCCTGCTGCTCTTCGGCGCCAAGCGCATTCCGGAGATGGCCAAGGGACTGGGCAAGGGAATCCGCGAGTTTCGTAGTGCGGTGAAGGATGTACAACAGGAAGTCGATATTACCGGGCACGTCGACAGTCGGCCGAAGCCGACAATCCAGCCGCCCCCGCCTGGCCAGGTGTCCCGCAGCGAGCCCGTCGCTGTGCCTGTCGCCGCACCTGCAGCAACAGCAGGCTCGGCGCAGGAAGAAATCCGCTAAATTTTCAGGCCCGATGCCGTCGGAGCTTACTGCCCATGCGGCGCTGGACCTGCTTATCGCTGGTGATCTTACGTCCGTCGATCTGACGCGCAGCGTTCTTGCTCGGATTGATGCCTCGGAAGCACAGATCAACGCCTATATCTCGCTCGATCCCGAGCGGGCCCTGTTGTTGGCCGCTGATGTTGACCGCCGCCGACAGTCGGGCGAAGTGCTGGGCCCTCTGGCAGGTATTCCCCTGGCCATCCAAGATGTTCTGTGCGTCCGTGGCGGCCGAACGACCTGCGGCTCGGCGATCCTCTCCGACTATGTGGCTCCATATGACGCCACCGCAGTTGCGCGGGTACTGAAGGCTGATGCCGTCCTTCTGGGTAAGACGAATATGGATGAGTTCGCCATGGGCTCGTCCACCGAGAACTCACACTTCGGCCCGACCCGCAATCCTGTCGACCCGACCCGTGTCCCCGGGGGCTCCAGCGGCGGCTCTGCCGCGGCCGTCGCCGCTGGTGAGGCGACGCTGGCCCTGGGGTCGGATACGGGTGGCTCCGTTCGTCAGCCCGCCAGTTACTGCGGTGTCGTCGGGCTCAAACCCACATACGGCCGGGTCTCCCGCTACGGTCTCATAGCGTATGCTTCATCTCTCGATCAGGTCGGCCCCCTCACCCGCGATGTCGAGGATGCCGCCCTGTTGCTTGGCGTGGTCGCCGGCCATGATCCACGGGACGCAACGTCCGTCGATTGTCCGGTTCCTGACTACCGGGCGAAACTCCATGACGGCGTCGAGGGTCTCAAGGTGGGGCTGGCACGCGAGTTCTTTGCGGAGGGTCTGGACCCAGAGATACGGACCGCCATCGAAACAGCTGCAGAGCAGATGCGTCTGGCGGGTGCTGAACTGGTCGATGTATCACTGCCCGTGGCGGGCCACCCCGAGTATTGTGTCGCCTGCTACTACGTGATCGCCATGGCTGAAGCGTCGGCCAACCTGTCCCGCTACGATGGCGTAAAATTCGGCCATCGAACGGCCGCTGCCGATGGTCTGCAGCAGATGTATCACCGTTCGCGCAGCGAAGGCTTTGGCGCCGAAGTGAAACGGAGAATCATGCTTGGCACCTATGTTCTCAGCGCCGGCTACTACGATGCGTACTATCGCAAAGCCCAACAGGCACGGACGCTGATACGCCAGGACTTTGACAATGCCTTCTCGCAGTGCGATCTGCTTCTGAGCCCGGTTTCGCCGACCACCGCGTTTCGCCTCGGCGAGCAGGTCGATGATCCACTGACGATGTATCTGAATGATATCTACACTGTATCCGTGAACCTCGCCGGGATCCCGGGTATTTCGGTGCCCGTGACCACGGCCGCAGATGGACTCCCCATTGGCGCGCAGTTGCTGGCGCGTCCTTTTGAAGAAGAGGTCCTGCTGCGGGGTGCACGCGTTCTGGAGCAGTCCTCATGACCCGTCCGGAGACGACCAACATGCGCCTCCTCCGCTGTTTCCTTCTGGCTGTCGTCACAATCATGGCGGCCATCCCTGCCGACGCTCTCAATGACAATGCCGGCACAACCGGCTTCAACTTCCTCAAGGTCGGTGTCGGCGCCCGCGCGGCAGCTCTCGGCGGCGCCTACACGGCAATCTCCGGTGACCTTGAGTCAACCACCTGGAACCCGGCGGGGATCTACGCTGTAGGGGGCCGTGCAGCGGCTGTGTCTTATACAAGTTACCTCGTTGACACCGAAGCCGGTTTCCTCAGTTACGCCCAGCCCTCGGGGCCCCGTATGTGGGCCATCAGTGTCAACTATTTCAATTATGGCGATTTGCAGGGCACAGGGGTGGATGGGTCTGATGAGGGAACTTTTGGCGCCTTTGACGTTGCCACCGGGATCACCGCCGCGCAACAGGTCTGGGGCCATCGCCTGACGCTGGGTGCCACAGCCAAGTGGATCTACTCCGGCATCGATGCCTACACAGCCGACGCCTGGGCCATGGATCTGGGCCTGCTGGCGCGTGGTCCGGTCCCTGGCATGACGCTGGGTGTATCCCTTGCCAATCTCGGCTCGGTGCGCTCGGGGTTCACCAGAGGGTACGAGGATTCCCTGCCGGTCCTGCTGCGTGCCGGTGTCAGCCACAGCCCGGCGCACTTTCCGCTGCCGGTGCTGCTGTCTGCTGACGTAACCGTGCCGAATGACAATGACGCCTACTTCACCTTCGGCGCCGAGATCCGCCTGGTCGGGGGTCTGACCTTACGTCCCGGATACAGTCTGCAGCAATCGGGCCTCGACGGCGACGAAGCCCTGGGCCTGTCGGCGGGGGCCGGCGTTGATCTCAAGGGCATGCGCTTCGACTACGCCTACGCGTCATTTCACGCGCTCGGCGACGTGCATCGAATCAGCCTGAGCGGGCGTCTGTAGCAGGCGCCTAACGCAGCAGCACCAGCGAGCGGATGCGTCGATTCCCGGACGCCTCCAGCCGCGCATGGTAGACCCCTGAAGCAGCCTCCCGGGCGTGCTCGTCGCGACCATCCCAGGTCGCATGGTGTGTTCCCGCCGGCACCATCTGGTTGTTGACGAGCACCCGTACTCGTTGTCCCAGAGCATTGCAGATCACCAGCCGCACCGGTCCGGTATCCGGCAGTTCAAAGCGCAGAGCCACATCTGCGTTGAATGGATTCGGATAGGCTTCTGCCAGGGCAAGCGCCGTCGGCAGGACCGCAGCCTCTGCCACGATCGTCGCCGGACCTCCTTCGATCAGGTGAAGTGCCGTATTGGCCGGCGTTGGCCCATGATGATCGACGCTGCCCCCGGGCCATCTGACGACGAGGGAGTCGACACCACGAGCCGAGCCCAGACCGAAGTGCGTGACACGACTGCTGTAGGACATGCCTGCTGTGCCGTTCACTTCCCGAAGAAAGGATCGGCCCTCTACCCACGCCGTGAGGCGGGCGCCAATCGCGTCGGGATTGCTGGTCACGCCACGTACCGCCACCGAAAGCCAGCCGTTCGGACCGCCACCATTGGCGTAGAGCCGGTTGGCGGCGCCTTCGTTGATGACGTAGATATCCGGATCGCCGTCATTGTCGATATCGCCGACCAGCACGGCGCGTGCCCTTGCCAGGTCCGCCAGGCCAAAAGCCTCGGACTGATCGAGGAACGTGCCATCCCCCAGATTGACGTACGCCAGATTGTTTGAGAAGGCATTCGCTACCAACAGATCCAGATCGCCGTCACTGTCGTAGTCGACGAAAGCGCAGCCGGTTCCCAGCGCCATGTTCTCCGTGCCCGTCTCGCTGCCAACGTCAAGAAAGGCCGGTACTTCCGTCTGGTTCTGGTACAGCGCCGATCTGCCCCGCTGATTGACTGTGTAGACATCAAGGTCGCCGTCCTCGTCATAATCTCCCAGGGCGATACCCACCATCTCTCCCCGTGCGCCGACGGAGGCCACGGTGTAGGCCGTATCACCGATGTCAGCATAGAATCGATCGAAATCGCCGAATACCCCTGCATACAGGTCGATGTCACCGTCGTTGTCATAATCGCTGAAGGACGCAGCTGCGCCGGAGAACGTGAGGAAGCTGAGGATCTGTTTGCTGCGGGTCACGTCTTCGAATGCGCCCTGCCGGTTGTGGTAGAATGTTGCTTGCTGACCGCGCAACTGCGACACATACAGATCGAGATAACCATCGAGGTCGTAGTCACCGACGACCGCCGCGTAACTCGAGCGACTGACATCGACGCCGGCTGCCGCCGAAACATCGCGAAAGGATCCATCCCCTTCGTTGCGGAACATCCGGTTTGGCTGCCCGAGAGGGGAAAATCCCCCCTTGGCGATGAACAGGTCCTGGTCTCCATCCCGATCAAAGTCGGCAAAGACGACACCCGTACCGTTGTCGGCGTCGGCTACGCCCGCCGGCGCTGCAACATCAAGAAACCCGGCATCGAGATCGTTGCGATACAGAATATTATCGCCGTTGCCCAGGGAGCCGCCATTCGACACATAGAGATCGAGATCACCATCGTTGTCGTAGTCGGCGAAAGCACCCGCCCACCCCGGGCCCGCATCATCAACTCCAAGATCTGCAGCTACATCGCGGAATTCGTGGAAGTGATATTTGTGGCGCCAGAGATCGTTGGCTGGCACGTCATCCTCACCTGTCAGACGGAAGGATATCTCCCAGAGACCGGGCAGGTCCGGTCGCCAGGCCGTGAAAGAAACCGACTGCGTCGCCCCCGGTTCCAGAGGTTCAACAGACTGCTGTCTTTCGTACGGGCGCCCGGGACCGACTGCACGGACAATGAGGGCCGTCGCAGCGGAGCGTCGACGGCCACGGTTCTGCACGTCCACGCGAGGTTGAAATCCCTCCCATCCTGGAGCCAGTCCCGGCGACAACACGCGCGCCACAGCGAGATCCACCGCCGGTGCCTCACGGTCCGGTGACACTACCTGTCCGCTGGCGGCTGACATTGTCCGCTGTGCTCCATCCGGCGCGATGATGCGGATCTCTACCGAATCAGCTGCGTTCTGTCCCAGCCCGAAGTGCAGCAAGTCGCCGTGTTGCGTGCCGACGGACGACACCACAGTGAACACGCGCACCTGCCGCCGACCGTCGGTGACGGTCTCGATACGCGTTCCGGCCCGCACGCCTGCGCGACCAGGATCGACCTCCAGCCAATCGCCGCCGGCACCGTCATTAACGAGCAGGACATCGCTGCCCCCTGGTGATGTGAGGAACACATCGATGTCGCCATCCCGATCGATGTCATCGATGGCGACACCTGTCGTGCCACTCTCAGGAAGGCGTGACAGGTCGACAGCGGAAGCCGTGACATCGGCGAAGGACGCATCCCCGTCATTCCGATAGATCTGCAGGGGCATGGCCACGTTTGACACGAGCAGGTCCTCATCACCGTCGTTGTCGAAGTCGGCCCAGGCAGCCCCCGATGAATTGCCGACGACATCCAGGCCCGCTGCCGTTGTGGCGTCCTGAAACCGTGCGTCCGTGCCCGCACCACGGCCGATGAACAGTTGATTGGACTGGCCGATGGCGTTGACGACATAGAGATCGAGTCGTCCGTCGCCGTCGGCATCGGCGGCCAGTGCCGCAATGCTGGCACCTACGCTGGCCATGCCTGCTGCATGGGGGATCGTGCGAAACTGGCCGGCACCATCATTCCGGTGCAGCAGGTTGGCCCGGGAGAAGGCCGAGACGTAGACGTCGAGATCGCCGTCTGCGTCGAAATCGAAGGGCGTAGCGCCAAAGGTATCGTCGCCGGCGCGCAGAGGACTGACGAGGAGGCTCAGGTCAGCCATGTTGGCTGTACCGGGGACATGGACCCACTGGTTGGCTTGGCTGAAACGGTGCGTGGAGAACAGTTCGATGGCACCGTCACCATCGAGATCGGCGAAGAATGCCGACGTAGCGACCCCACTCTCGCGGAACGTCTCCGGCTGTGGAATGACGGTTAGAACACCCGCGTCGTTGCGCTGCAGTTCGTTTGGCCTCTGATGGATGATCAGATACAGGTCCTGATCGCCGTCGCCATCGTAGTCGACGAACAACCCGCCCACAGCCGCCAGCGGTGCCGTCCAGGAGGCAGCACCGTTGACGAAACGACCGTTGCGCTGATTGAGGTACAGCAGGGCCGGCTCCCTGGGTGACGTACGCGTAACCAGAAGATCGGGCCAGCCGTCCCCATTCACATCGCCAAAGGCGGCGCCGTTGCCTTCTCCGGCATCACCAACACCGGCGACGGCAGCTGATTCAAGGAAGTGGATCTGGGCAAACGAACTGGAAACGACGGCACCAGCAAGCAAGCACGGCAGGATCACAGACCGGCTGCGCATGTAGGGCCTTTCTGTTCCGGTCGGGAACCGGTGGGATGATGCACCGATCGGCAATATAGCGGGGCCGCGTGTGTGAACAAAGGCCGTCAGGATCGTGCTCCACGGGTATCACTTCCGTGCCGCCGTCAAACCCGCCAGATTTATACAAGCCGAACCCCGGCAGATACTTACAAGGCCTGTTCTGGTTCTGGCCCGGAGCTTGCGAGAGGCGGACCATGCGCGTGGTTCTGACTCTCTGTCTCCTGCTGTCCGCCCCTTTGTCGGCGCAGCTTGCCTTTCTCCCGGAGTCCGTCGACCTGGGACAGATCCCCGTGGGGACCCGTCGGCTGACAACGGTGCGGTTGTATAACCTTGGCGCCAGCCCCGTTCTCGTCGAAGGGGTGACGCCGATGGACCCATCCCTGTCACTCCCTGCGCCACCGGTAACCGACATCGTCCACTGGCTCGCCGGTATGGATTCCATGGCATTTCCGGTGTCAGTCATGCCCGGGGCTCCCGGGCCGCTCGTCGGCAGACTGCAGGCACACGGCCCATCGGGCAGTGTCTCGCTGCTGTTACAGGCAGATGCTGTCAATGTCTACATCAGTGAGGTCCTCGCCGATCCCGCCACCGGCAGCGCTGGGGATGCCAATGGCGATGGCGAAAGACAGACCTACGCCGACGAATTCGTCGAACTGCACAACAGCGGCCCACAGTCCGTTGACCTTGGCGGCTGGCGCCTCGGCGACGATGACACTGCGGATGCCGACTGGTTCGTCTTTCCGCCAACGGTTCTGCCTCCGGGCGGGTTCGCCGTCCTCTTCGGCGGTGGCGTGCCCGCGGCCATGGTGGCACCAACCTTCATCGACGACGGTCGCATCGGGGACGGCCTCGCCAACTCGGGTGACAGGGTTCTGCTGCTCACGGCGGGTGGAGATACGGCGAGTGTCGTGGATGGCAGCGATTGGGGACATGACCGCAGCCTCGCACGGAGCTCCGGGGACGATCCGCTGCTGCCCCATGATGGTGTCGCAGGGGTAACGGAGTTGTTCTCTCCTGGACGTGCCGCCCGGGTTGAAAAAGAAGCGGCGGTCCACGCGCCCGGACGTGCGGCGGCGACGGTACTCATCGTCGAAATCCTCGCCGATCCTGCATCCGGGGATGCCGGTGATGCCAATGGCGACGGTGTGCGTGATACCTATGCGGACGAGTTCATCGAACTGCTCAGTGTCGTGGCTGTCGATGTCGATATCGGCGGCTGGTCTCTCGGCGATGACGACACCGACGACGCCGGTCGCTTTCACTTTCCATCTGCTACGATGCTGCCCGCAGGAGCACGCCTCGTGCTCTTCGGCGGTGGCAGCCCGGCGGCGCCCTGGGCCTTTGTTGATGATGGGCGAATCGGCAACGGGTTGACCAACAGCGGCGATGTCGTGACGCTGCGTGACGCTGCGGGTGACACCGTGGACAGTGTCAACGGCTCGGCGTGGCCCGCCG
>JAQCJA010000671.1 GCA_027593305.1 bacterium | reverse complement strand
CTGAACATGGTTCCTATGGGCACGCCCGCCATCCACAGTGCACCCAGGGTGAAAGTGACAACCACGATCACAGAGGGTGGGTCAAAGAAGAGATGAAGATTGGATCCGATGCCCATCAACTGTCCGACGATCAGTAAAACAACTCCCAGGATTCTCATTTGTGTATCCCCGTGCTGCGGCCTGAGTGCCGCGGTTACGAACCGGCGTGTGTCATTTGCTGCCATTCTGCGCAGCGCCCAACGCCCTGCCGGGCTCGCTCGATGAGGCGGGTCGCGAACCCGCCGGTACGGCTCAGCTGAACCACGTTTCGGTAGCCCTCGAGAGCGCTGCCGAAGTCCTTGTATTCCTTTTCGTTCTGCAGAGCAGCCAGATACTGCTCGTGCGCCCAGAGGGGTCGCCGCCGGCTGCGGCGCCGCTCCTGCTCGACGAAAGGCAGCAAGCCCTCGAGACCGAGCAGCCGTCTCACGGCATCCACGGCGGCGCCGATCGCAACCAGCGCCTGGGGGGCATTGCTCTGTGTCCGATCCCCACCCGACTGGCGTACGAGCGCCAGTCTTTCCAGCCAGCGCCCCCGGGCGGCGAGTGACACACCTGGGGTGTTCGAGTCCACCGGAGCGGCACGGCCCAGTTGCAGGACCCGGGTGGCGCTCAGAAGCTGCCCCACGGTCGCGGTTTGACGCACCCGCGCTGGCCGGCGATCGACCATGGCAACGTCGGTGTCCGCCTCAGCGTCAGGCAACAGACCCGATGCCCGCAACCAGTCCAGCCTTGCCTGCGCCCGCCGGGCAGTTTCCGCACGGCCCTGTCCACGCCGGTAGAGGGTGACGACTTGTCGGTAGCCGACAACGGCCGAGTCGAGGCGTCCACGCGTCTTGTCCTGCTGCAGGGCTGTTTCCAGCAAGTGCTCGGCCGTCAGCGTGGGCGCCTCCTCCGGCAGGGACCGGGACAACAGGTCGGCCAGATCCTGCGCCGAGGCGGTTGTGGCGACGGCGCCCAGCAGCATCAGCATCGACAGAGGACGGTGGCAGAAGCGATATCTCATGGTATGAAATCTACCAGCGCTGCCGTTCTGTTTGTCATCGAAATGTCATGAGAATGCACTCTTCTTCCCTTCCTCTCGCGCCGCCTCACGCTTCACCCACCGGTCTCGTGTATGGCATCGACAAGCTTGTAGCCGACGCCATGGACGGTGAGCACGCAGCACGGTTTGGCAGGCTCCGCCTCCAGCGCTGCCCGCAATTCAGCGATGTGATTGTCGACGGTGCGTGTCGTGGGATAGACATCGTACCCCAAGACCTGCTGCAGGATGTCGGTTCGCGTCACCGCCTGGCCCTGGCGTTCCCACAGCAGCCTGAGTACGCCGTAGGCTTTGGGTGACAGGTGCACGGGCCGGCCCCCTCGGGTCGCCTCGTAGCTGCTGAAGTCGATGACGGCCACCCCGACGCGCAAGACGCCGGTGCCGGTGTCTGCCGCCATGCGCTCGGCCTGCTGCCCGGTTCGGCGCAGGACGGCCCGCACCCTTGCGAGCAACTCGCGCACGCCCACGGGCTTGGTGACGTAGTCGTCGGCGCCAAGCTCCAGGCCCAGGACTTTGTCGACTTCCTCCCCTTTGGCGGTCAGCATGATGACGGGGGTCTGCCGGCCCGCCTCGCGCAGACGGCGACAGACATCATAGCCGTTCATCTGCGGCATCATGATATCGAGCAGGATCAGGTCAACGGGCTCTGTCACGGCCAGTTTCAAACCGGTGGCACCGTCGTAGGCAGCCCGGACGGTGTATCCCTCAAACTCCAGGTTGTCGACAACAACCTTCGAGATCGCTTCGTCATCCTCCACCACCAGGATCATAACCATGCTCGTGCCTCTGTCTTCAGGAGCGCGTGGGAAGGGTAAGACGAAACAGGCTGCCGCCGCCGTCTCGTGGCAGGGCCCCAACAGCACCCCCGTGGGATTTCGCGATCCCTGCCACCAGCGCCAGGCCCAGGCCGGTGCCGGTGGCAACGTCGGCGGCATTGCTGGCGCGTCGGTACTTCTCAAAGATGATCGTGAACTCCCCTTCCGGGATTCCCACACCGCGGTCGGCGATGTCCAGCGCGATCTGTGGACCCGTGGCGTACAGACACACCTTGAGTTGCTTGCGATCGGGGGAGTAGCGGATGGCATTGCTCAGCAGATTGGCAACGGCCGTCGCCAACGCCTCGGGATCCGCCTTGATCATCGGCACGTCGTCGTCGATGGCGATCTCAACCGTGAAGCCCTGATCCTCGAGCATGGGTTCGAACTCTCTCAACGTGGCATGGACGATCCCGGCAACATCGGTGTCAACGAAGTCCCACGTCTTGCGGCCGCTCTCCATGCGTGAGAAGTCGAGTATGTTGCCAACCATACGGCTCAGACGCTGGCTCTCGCGCATGACGGTCTGCAGGTATTGCTGCCGCTGCTCGTCGGTGTGATAGCGTTTGAGCAACAGGGTTTCTGCGCACATGCGGATGGAGGTCAGAGGCGTGCGCAGCTCGTGAGACACATTGGAGACGAACTCAGCCTGCAGGTCGGCCGTCTGCTTCTCCCGCGCCGTCTCGCGGGCCAGCACATAGGCACCCAGGCCAATGGTGCCGGC
>JAQCJA010000045.1 GCA_027593305.1 bacterium | reverse complement strand
CTGGCCGAAGCGGGGGTGCCGGAGGAGGGCATCACGATCATCGGCGCCCTGGCCGCCCACCGGGCGATGACGCGGGAGGATTTCATCAAGAAAGTTGGCGCCGACGTTGTCGATCGATACCGCGTCGTCAACCACAATGCCTATGAGAATCTGGAATTCCTCGGCTATTCGAGCCTCGGCGTACCCGTCTTCGTCAATCGCGACTTCATGGGCTGTCAGATCCGAATCGCCATGGGTATGATCACCCCCAGAGGTGGCATGTTCGGCGGCGGCGCCAAGCTGCTGATCCCCGGTGCCTGTGGCCAACAGACCATCATGCTCAATCACCGACACGTGCACGGCGAACCCTTCCGCCCCCATCTGTCGGAGGTGGCACGGTTGGCAGGGCTCCGCTACATCGTCAACCCGCTGCTGAATGAGGCCCTCGAAATCACCGACCTCGTCGCCGGTGACACGGATGCTGCCTTTGAGCGCGGTTGCGAACTGGCTGCGATGCGCTACGGCACCCCCATGCCAGACGCCGCATCGGTCGACATCGGCGTGTTTAATGCTTTCCCCAAGGACACCGAGCTTTGCCAGGCGGGCCTGGCGCTTGTGCCTCTTGGTGGGTGTGCGCACGATCCGCTGGTGGAGAATTCGACGATCGTCATCACCAGCGCCTGCCCCGAGGGTCTGGGGTGGCACTCGGTGCTGGGTCCGGGGACGGCCCTGCGTGGCAAACCCGGTCCGCAGAGACGTCGCACATTCCTGTTTTCTCCTGGTGTCAACCGCTATGATTGCGAGGCGCTCTACGGGACACACGTAACCCTGTTCGGCGACTGGAACAGGATGGTGACCGAACTGCAACGCCTGCACCCACAAACGACTCGGGTGGCGGTGTTCCCCGCCGGCGCCATGCAGATGGCTGCCGCCTGTTGAAGGTGGAGCGTCGCCGGGAGCAAAGCCCGGGACAGCAGGGACAGCAGGTCCTTCGAGTTGGGACTACGGTTGCCAGTGGGCGATCTTCCACAGATACAGGCTGGCAATGCTCCGGAAGGGGGACCAGCGCGTGGCGACCTGCGCAATCTCGCCGTGTGTCATCTCCCGTTCGAGCACGCGCTGCACACCGTTGCGCAGGGCCAGATCACCGATGCTGAAAATATCGGCGCGGCCAACGGAGAAGATGAGAAACATCTCCGCCGACCAGATGCCCAGCCCTGGCACCTCGATGAGAGCATCGATGATCTGTTGATCGCTGAGTCGGGCGAAGCGCAGACGACCGAGTTCGCCCTCGTGGAACGCTTCGGCCAGCGCGTGCAGATACTTTGCTTTCGCCCCCGTCAGGCCACAGGCACGCAGTGTTTCCGTTGACAGCTGCAGCAGGCGCGCCGGATCCGGCGCCCGCCCGGGTGCAAAGTGGGCGAGGAACCGACCGTAGACGGTTTCCGCCGCCTTTTTTGCCACCTGCTGCGAGCAGATGGTACGACAAAGCGCCCCGAAGCGATGCCGGTGGCGGCGCAGCGTCACGGGGCCGACGCGCGCCATCCACGCCCCCAGGACAGGATCCTGTCGGCAAAGCACCTCTGTCCCTGCCACCAGCGTTGCCTGTGTCAGCAGTTGCATTGGGCGAGCCCGTCCGTTTCAGGCGGTGGTGTCGATGGTGGCGCGCAGCAGACGCATGAAGTTCCCGGACCAGATGCGCCCGACTTCGTCCTCGGTGAAACCGCGCGCCAGCAGCGCCTGCGTCAGTTCAGGCAGTCGGCTGACATCGGGCACAACCGTCACGTCATTGGCGCCCAGGCCGTCGTAGTCGGAGCCGATGCCGACGTGATCGACGCCGACCAGTTCGGCCACATAGGCGACGTGATCAACGAGACGCTCGATGGTCGGCGCCACGGCATCGATGAACATCGGTGCGAAGGCGATACCGAGCACACCACCGGCATCCGCCAGGGCACGAATCTGATCATCGGTAAGGCAACGCCAGTGGGGACAGACGCCGAAAGCGGCGGTGTGGGTCATCGTCACCGGCAGACGCGACAGCTCGAGGACCTCGTAGAAGGCTTTGTCGTTGATATGGGACAGGTCGGTGACAATGCCCAGATCGTTGCTGACGCGCAGCACATCGCGACCGAAGTCGGTCAGCCCCGCCAGTTCACGCCGCGCCGACTCGCGCTCGGCGGACGTACACGGCCCAAACTCGCTGCGATTGCCCTGCAGCATGGTCGCCTCGGCGCCGCCCTCCCCATGCGTGATGCCGAGAGCGCGCAGACCGAGGCGGTGCAGCAGGTGCAGTGTATCGACACTTCCTTCGAGCCAGCGCCCGGCTCCCTCCACCGTGATCAGCACCGAGATCTGCCCGGCGGCGCGGGCGGCGTCAACGTCGCTTGAGCGGAGCACCAGGCGGAAGATCTCGGGATGGGCCTCGATCTGCGCCAGTGTTCGTTGCGTTGTCACCCAGACGTTGGCGATGACACCATTGCCGACGATGAAGAAGCCGCCGTCGAAGCCGCCCTCCCGCATGCGCGGCACATCCATGTGGTACGCCGGGTCCCGCTGCAGCCAGCCGAAGGGGGCCTCGCCACGGGCGACGCGCTCCACAGGGGTATCGTTGTGGCCATCAAAGACCAGCAACCGATCGTGCACAACACGGGCTTGCTCGAGTGTGATCTTTTTCATGACTTTCTCACATCCCTTGGCGATGGTGCCAGTTGCATGAGGGACCCGGATTTGCCCTTGTCATCCACGGATCTGCAGACACTCACATGGGAGAACGAGACGTGCATCACATCCGAACGAATTTCACCGACATCTACGCCCTGCATCTGAACAATGGTGACGACATCCTGGAATCCCTGCGGCAGTTCGTCACCGAGCAGAAGATCCACAACGCCGTGTTTCTCAGCGCCTTTGGCTCGGTGACCCACTACCACTTCCACGTGGTTGCCAGCGGTGATCTGCCCCCTGCCGAGGAGTATCCCAGGGGCGAGAAAGCTCTCGACGTCGTTGCCATCACCGGCGGTGTGCTCTCCGGCCGTGTCCACGCCCACATCACCTTCACCGATGACAAGATCGCCTTCGGTGGCCACCTCGAACCCGGATGCAAGGTGTTGACCTTCATCAATATCTACCTGGGTGTGATGGCAGCCGACGATGACATGTCCAGGTGGGACACCTTCTAGGCGGGATCAGGCGTGCCACATTTTCGGCATGCTGAAGGCCTTGCCCTTTTTGAAGAACGATTCCATTTCGTGCGCCTTGATCATCTCATCACACATCCTGCGGATGTCGTCGATGGATAACTCCGCCGCCGTGTGTGGGTCCAGCAGCGCTGCCTGGTATACCGAATCCCGATCATGCTGGAACACCGCTTCCAGCGTCACCAGCTGGGTGTTGATGTTCGTGCGATTGAGCGCCGCACACTGCTCCGGAAGATCCCCCACGAAGGTGCCCTGCACGCCATTCCTGTCCACCAGGCAGGCGACCTCAACGACGGTATTGTGCGGCAGGTTGGTGATGAGACGGCCATCGTTGAGAACGTTGCCGCCAATGCGGTAGGGGACATCCGTCTCCATCGCCTCCATGATGTACGACCCGTACTCGTGGGTGCGGCTGTGGCTCAGCTTCGAGTTGGCCGTCATCTGTTTGCTCTGCGTCTTCCAGCGTTCAATCTGTGAGACACAGCGCCGCGGGTACTCATCCAGCGGGATGTTGAATTCCTCGATCAGCTCCGGGTACTTGTCCTTGATCCAGTAGGGCATGTACTCGGCACTGTGCTCGGATGACTCGGTCACGTAGTAGCCGAAGTGCCGCATCATCTCGAGGCGCACCATGTCGCGCGGCTTTTTTGCGCCCGGTTTGCGCGCTTCCCGGATGATCTTCGCCGCGCGTTTCTTGATCTCCGGATACAGATCCTTGCCGCCATCCGAGATTTCCAGCAACCAGCCCTGGCGGTTGATGCCCGCCACCTTCCACTGCAGGTCCTGCGCCGGCGCCATGCCCACGTACTCCAGCAGGCGCGGTGCGCAGACCTGCACGGAATGACACAGACCGACGCCGCGGATGTCGGTCCCCCGCAGCAGCGCGCCGGTTACGGCACACATGGGATTGGTATAGTTGAGGAACCAGGCATCGGGACAGACCTGTTCCATCTCTTGGCCGAAGGCGATCACCACCGGCGCCGTGCGCAGTGTGCGGAACAGACCGCCAATGCCGATCGTGTCGGCAATCGTCTGCCGCAGTCCGTACTTCTTCGGAATCTCAAAATCGATCACCGTTGATGGTTCGTAACCGCCCACCTGAATCGCGTTGACGACGTAGTCGGCATCACGCAGTGCCGCCTTGCGCTGCGGCTTGCCCAGATGACTGGTCACCTTCGCCCGGCCCTTGTTGATGTTCCGATTCAGCGTCTCCAGCATCTTCTTCGACTCCCGCAGACGCCGGGCATCGATATCGTACAGCGCGATATGGGAATCGTGCAGGGCGGGACTCAGCATGGCGTCACCGAGGATGTTCTTGGCAAACACGCTGGAGCCGGCGCCCATGAAGGTGATCTTGGCCATCTGTGTGTCCTCTTTGTGGCTGAATTCCTCTGGCTGAATTCCTCTGGCACTGCTTCCGGTCGGCTACACTCGACGGGAAAGCGGCGCTCTTCAAGGGGTGATCAGCAGGCTCGCAGCAGGGTGATGGGGATGGCGAACGCGTGCGGTGTGGTGCGTATGCGAAAGGCGTCGCGGATCTGCGCCGTCGCCCCGTCGAACAGCCGGCGCAGGGCGACCTGCTCCGGCTCCGGCGTCTGCATGCGCTGCGTCCAGTCGTCGAAAGGCAGGTCCGTGGGCCAGTTGCCTTCGACGACAGCACTCAGGCCGGCAACGGCAAACATCTGCTGCCACTGGGACACACTGTAGTCGCGTACGTGGGATGGGTCCCGCAGCAGTTCGATGCAGTTGAGGAAGGTGTCCTGCGCCGGATCCTCGGGGGCGGTAGTATCCCCCCAGAGCACTGTGCCACCGGGCCGCAGCACCCGCGCTGTTTCGCGCACAGCCGCCACGGGGTCGGCAAAGTGATGCGCGCAGACCCGGCAGGTGACCAGATCAAAGCTGTTGTCAGCATAGGGCAGCGCCTGCGCGTCCCCCAGTTCAAAGCTCACATTGTTGATGCCCTGTTCCTGCGCCAGTCCACGGGCCTGCGCCAGCATCGCCTCCGTCAGATCGATGCCGACGACGTGTGCCGCGCTGCGGGCCACGGCGACCGCCGTATTGCCCGTGCCCGTGCCAAGGTCGAGTACGTGTTCCGTGCCCTGCAGGTCGGCTGCGGCATACAGCGCCTGCAGATCCGGAGCATTCGTGTGGTAGCTGCTGGTGCGGTAGCGTTCGGCAGTGGCACCGAACTGCCGTTGAATCGAGGCTTTGCGGTCCATTGCCTTGTCTTTCCTTCCGCAGGGTTGAGTGGCGTGTACTGGCGCCGTACGTCGAAAAACTTCGGGCCCGACAGGGATCTCTGCAGGCTATGCTGCCGATCCTGAGGCAGGTGCTGCCGTCGCAATGGGTGTGCCAAGACGCACGAGGGTCTCCATGCTGCCTGCGGTTCGTGTGCACAGATCCTCGTCCGGCACCCACGCCCCCCGCTCACCGAGCAATGCCACCGTGGAACCACCGTATTCGAAGTAGCCCTTTTCGCTGCCGCGCGCCACGTCTTGTGTGTCCTGCTGCACGATGCGACCTACGAGCATGGCGCCCACCTCAACGTAGGCGAGGCGGCCAAAGCGTGCCGTCTGCTGCATCGTCACTTGCCGCTCATTGCTGGCCAGGATGTTGGAGCGATGCCGCAGGCTGAGCAGGTTGACCGAGTGCAGACGCCCGGGCACGCGGTAGTGGTCGAGGATCTGCCCGCCTTCGGCGAAGTGGAAGCGGTGGTAGTCCTGCGGGCGCAGGCGGATGATGAGTAGCGGCCCGCCCTCGAAAGGCGCCGCCTTTTCGGGGCTGCCGAGCAACGCCGCCGGCGTAAGGTGCTCCCCCTTCACCGGGAACGTCTCCGTCCCCAGCACGCGCTCCCACCCGAGGCAGGCGCCCTCGGCCCAGGCCGGCAGGCGCTCGGGCTGATCGCAGAAGGTGCGTGCACCGGCGCGGAAACGACGAATGAAAAAATCATTGAAACTGGTATAGGCGACCGGCTCGTAGTCGGCCATCGCCACGTCATACATACGGGTGAAGACTTCGATGCGGCGACGCGACCCCGAACCGTGGCTCCACCAGGTAGCAAGGCAGGAGACGAAGTGCCGGCTGCAGCACAGCTCGGCCGCAAGCCTGCCGGAGGTCGTGCCGTACAGCCAGCGCAGCAGGGATTCGTGCGGGATCCGTTCATCAACAACACAGCCCTGTTGTCGGTCCCAGCACTGCACGGCACTTGTCGGGGTCACTCGCCGAAGACCTCATCAAAGTTTTTCTGCGCCGCCGCCAACACCCCCGTCAGGGCAAAATCACCGGCGCCAATGAGCATCTGTGCGCCCATCTGTCGGTATGTTTTCCACTCGGCGGGGCCGCCGCCGGCAATCCCCCAGGCCTTGCCGTGGTCCCTGGCGACATCGGCAATGTGTGCCGTCGCCTCCTGGAGGCTGGGACTGCCGTCGACCAGTCCCAGGCGCAGACCGAGATCGGCAGGGCCGATGAACAGCCCGTCGATGCCCTCCACGGCGGCGATCGCCTCGGCGTTGGCCAGCGCCTGAGCCGTTTCGATCTGCGCAAAGACGAAGGTTTCGCCGTTGGCATCTTCGGTGAAGTCGCCGCCGCCCAGAGCGAAGTCCGCGTCCAGGCCGGCGCCATCGAGGCCGCGATTGCCGATGGGCGGAAACTTGACAGCCTGCGCAATGTGCCGCGCTTCGGCTGCGTCCGCCACAAGAGGCATCAACAGCCCCGCTGCGCCATCCTCCAGGTACCGGTAGAGCAGGGTCCGTTCCGTCGTCGGCGCCCGTACCATGGCATCGATGTCGAACTGATGGCACATCGCCAGCAGACTCTGTACTTCGCGCCCCTCCATCGCCCGGTGTTCGAGATCGAGCCAGATGGCGTCAAACCCATGATGTGCGGCGTATCGGATATAGAAGGGCAGGTAATGCCCCAGAGCGACGACACGGGCGCAACGGCCGTCGCGGATCTTTGCCAGGACCTTGCTCGTTCTCAACGTTGGACTCTTTCCGTTGGGCAGGTGTACGGCGGATTGGTAGTAAAATAGGCCTGCAGGGACTTTCGTGGATGATAAGAATGCAGGAGCTTGACGGGATTCTGGCCCATCGCCTGCGAAGTTCACTTCCGGAGAAACAATTCAATGACCGACGTACCGCTTGCCGACACGTTCCAGTTTGATGCACAGGGCTTTGTGATTCTGCGCAGGGTGCTCGATACCAGCCTGTGCAGCCGCTACCTGGCAGAACTCGAGCGGCTCTTCGAGTGCTCTTATGAGGATGCGTGGTTGCAGCGGGACGGGGTCCGCGGGCAGACGACGATACAACTATCAGAGGGCCAGCGCCGAATCAACGGCCTGCCCCTGTGGACGGACGTATTCGATGATCTCATCAGCCTGCCGCCCATCGTCGATCGACTGCGCGCCTGGATGCAGCACCCGCAACTGGTCAACACCTGGGCCATCGACAAGACCCTGGGCACCCCCTGGGGCGGCTGGCACCGGGGGCTGAATCCTGACGACTATTCGGTCCGCCAGGGAAAGGTGCGCACGCGCATGCTCAACTGTGTGCTGCTGCTCACCGACAACGGTCCCGAAGATGGCTGTCTGGCCGTCGTCCCGGGGGCGCACAAGTCCGAGATCGACCTGCCCATGGCTGACTATCGCAGCCGGGAATTGCCGGGTACGATGCGGGTCACCGGCGAGGCGGGTGATGTCGTCATGTTCTCCGAGACCCTGTTGCACACCGGGACGAACAAGACCACCGATGGCCACCGCACGAACCTCTACTTCAACTACATTGACGCCACCTACAACCCCGCCATGCGTGAACTGCTCGCCGGCAACCAGGGCAACATCAACCACTACGTGTTCCCCCCGCAGGTTCGCGCCCGTTTCAACGAGACCCAGCGCGAACTGACGCAGTGGATGGAGTGGCAGCGCGTGGCACCGGCGTGAGAAAACTGAAAGTCAGGGCTTGTACGGCGTACCGGTGCGCCGCAACTCCTTGGTGATCGCCAGTTGCACCGTGCAGTAACTGCCGATGTACTCCGTGGCAAAACCGGGGCGCGCATCCGCAATCGTGCCGACGATCATGTTGGCGTATTCGAAGCTCGTGTCATAGCGGTCGATGATGAGGGCGACCATCTCCGTCCACGCCTTCTTCAGCGCATCACCCCAGGTCTCACCGATGCCGCTGGTGAGCCACTCGTGGCGGCTCTCGACGTATCCCGTTGTCTCCACCACGGGACTGCTGTTGGGGAAGCCGGGGGATCGATCCACCTTGAGCGTGACCACGGCGTCGATCTCGACACCGGCCGCCGTCAGTTCGCCGTCCCCCATACGTGCATGGGTATCACCCAGCGACAGGTAGCCGCCGGCACGTTGCGCCCGGATGTGCACCGTGCTGCCCGGCTGGATCGAGTTGAAATCCATGTTGCCACCGTGGTCGATCGGATGGGGCGCCACCGATTCCAGCTGGATCACGCCGATCATGGGTCGCACGGGAACAACGAAGTCCGGCGGAAAGTGAATCAAGCCGTCGCGCACGGGGGCGACGCAGCGCCAGTAGCCCCAGTGAGGTCCGGCATTCCGATAGAAACCGTACGGCCCGACCTGCATATCGAGGATCTCGATGGCGACCCAGTCATCCGGCTCAATGCCCTCGATGATGAAGGGTCCGCCGGGCCGCGAGTGGCGTGCCGTATTGGCGGCGACGATCATGCCGGCGCGGGTCTCGCCGGCTGCCTCGTAGTCGTGATCGGCACCGCCGACGGTTTCGATGATGACGGTCTCGCCCAGCTGCAGCGTAGCGCGCACCTGGCCGCGAGCCGGATCGTCCGGGCCGGAATATGTGGGGGTTCGGTCAAATCGACGCATGTGACAATCTCCCGAAAAAGAGGGGTTCAGTAGCTGAACAGTGCCAGATTGATCCCGAAGACGAGGCGGAAGATGGTCTTGCGGTTCAGCTCGGTCCAGCGGGCTTCGAGATAGGCGTGCCCCGCCCCCTGGCCGAGAGGCCGCGTCAATCCGACGAGTTGGTTCACCGCCCGCTCTCGTTGCGCACTGCCGTCTTCGAGCCAGCCAAAACCGAGGCCCGCGTACAGACCACCACGGGGACCGGGAGACATGAGCAGATCAACGTTTGCCTGCCAGTCCGCACGTGTGCCATCATTGTAGATGTCACCACTGGGTGCCAGCACGAAGCGACTGCGCCGCCACAGCGGAATGCGCAGCTGACCGCCGGCGCTGTAGGCGTCGCCATCGTAGTCGTAGCCGGCACGTGGCCCCAGTTCGACAGCGGTACGAACACCTCGGCGTCCGCTATCTTCGTCATAGGGCCACTCGGCGTAGGCGACGACCGTCTTGCCGAGCAGCAGCAGAAGCAACAACAGAAAGGTGCGGAGGGCTTGATGGTGCCGCATGTGAATCTTCCGTGGGTAGTGGATCACTCATGAATGCCGACGCGGAGCACCTCTGGCTCCAGTACCTCGACCAGGCGCCGGATGCGGACGGCGCCCGGCGTTGGCTCTACGAAACCTGCCGCCTCGGCAACAGCCCCAACAGGGCCGACGACAGTTCCCTGCTCGTCACTCGTGGCATCAAGACGGCGATGGGTTCGTTGCTGTGGCAGTTCCAGGCTCAACACAAACCCCTGCCGCAGATCGGCTCTCTGCGGATCCTCGAGAATGGCCGTGACGAGGCCGTCTGTGTCATCCAGACGACACAACTGGCAACCCGCCCCTTCCGTGAAGTCGACACTCGTTTTGCCTACGACAACGGCGAGTGGGACCGTTCGCTGAAGACCTGGCGCCTGGAGTACTGGCAGGATTTCTCCGCCCAGTGTGCGGCATTGGGCCGCGATGCGGCGCACACCATGCCCATCGTCTGCGAACGGTTCCGCATCGTCCATCAGCGGTGACATTGTCGGTGATGCTGCCCCGTCCTCTCTAGCGTGCAGGAATCGTCAGGAACTCGCCGCCGCGGCGCGCCGATTCCTGCGCCAGCAGGCACGCCTGAGCAACAGCGAGCACGTCATCGGTGCTGATGAAATTCTCTTCGTCCCGGCCCCAGGCATCGATCATGTTCTGCACGAAACCAGGCCCCGTACCCGCGGGCAGTTCGGGCGTCCACGGGGCACGGTCGTCGGTGACCAGCAGCAGTTCATCCTGGGCGTAGGCGCGCAGATGCGCCGAGCCCCTGGTGCCCATGACGATGCACCGCGTGTCACCGAAGGAGGGCGACTTCTGCGGCGTCAGCCAGTCGGCGGTCAAAGTCGCCAGGGAGCCGTCACTCATGCGGAAAGAGGCCTGCACGTGATCCGTCAGGGGTGGCGCTTCGGTGTACTTGCGACATGTTTCCAGCGCATGGACGCCGACACATTCCGCGCCCGTCAGCCAGCGCACCTGATCGACGCCATGGCAGGCCAGATCATGAAACGGCCCGGTATAGACCAGTGGATCAAAGTACCACGCCGGAGCGCCCTGCCGCGATGTCTTGTGCGGATGAGTTGATATAACGCTGACCACCTCCCCCAGCAGACCATCCGCGATCACCTGGCGTAAGGCCAGAAAGGGCGGATGACTGCGCGAGGTGTACCACATGGACAGCCGGATGGAGTGAGCCCGGACGGCATCGTGGATCCGGTGCCAGTCATCCAGCGTCCGGCACAGTGGCTTGTCGAGCAGCACATGTACCCCGGCGGCGGCACAGGTCTCCACGAGAGCCGCCTTGTCCACGTGGGTCACGCCTTCCAGCACCACATCCGGCCTTGCCTCCTGCAGCATCTGCTGCAGACTGGCAAAGCGTGGTATCGGCCGGTCGGTCGTGTACTGACCGTAGAGTCCGTCATCGGCTTCGACCAGGCCCACAAGCTCTGCTGCCGGCGCCTGCCGGGCGGATTGCACCATGCCCGCGATGTGCCCGTAGTGCACCCCGACTATCCCGATCCGCATGGTCATCTCTCCTCTCAGTCCAGTGCCGCCGCCCACTCATCCTCCTTGAAGCCGACCCGTCCCCGGTCGCCGGCAAGGAGAAAGGGCCGCGCTGCACTGCGGATACTGATAGACTTTCAGCGACATGGGCCCTCTCCATGGGGCGATGATATGCGCGGCGGGTGAAAGCTCGGCGATTCATGGCCTTGCGGCCAGGCAGCCCTTGGCTTGCTTTGCTGCAGATCCACAATCCCGATCACAGAAGAGGAATCCGGTGACCCAGACCGATACAGCCCCCGCCGTCAGCGATGCCGACCAGGAGTTCTTTCACCGTGAAGGCTATCTCGTACTGCCCGACCTCATCGACGCCGACTACAACACGCGGTTGATTGCCGAACTCGACGAGCTTGTGCAGCACCGTGCGGCGAAGGACCACCGCATGATCGTCAGCTATCCCGAGATGGGCGGGTTGACCTCCCACCCCCTCATCATCAACCGCCTGCGGGCCCTGATGGGCGAGCGCTTTGCCATGCACCACATCCACTCGGCGCGGCACGAGGCGGGCAACGGTGGCGTCAACTGGCACCAGGACTACGAACAGTACCCGCAGACGAACCGCTCGCACATCATGGTGCACGTCTTCTACTACCTCAGTGGCCTCAATGGCACCGTGGGTGACCTGCTCGTGCTGCCACGATCGCAGAATGTCGTCGTGCCCAATGGCGGCATGGGACTGTTCGGCACGCAGGATCTGCCGGGATCACTGGTCGTCGACAAATTGACGCCTGGCTCGGCGATCATCGTGCATTCCGCCCTGTGGCACGCGCGCCGGCCGAAGCCGGGGGGCGAAGATCAACCACGTTACTTCATCGATGTCTCCTACTGCCAGCACGGCGTCCTGTGGCCCGCCTATCCCCGCGTCGACGAGATCAACAGCAAGGCCCTGGAGCTGGGCCTGGGCCGGAACGGCACCTGCGACTTTCTCTATGACTCGACGCAGTTTTTCAATCGACGCGAGCTGGACGAGGCCTTCAAGGAACGCAACAAGGGCAGCATCGCTCTGCAGATGAAGGGTGTGGGCGTCTGATGGCGGGCGCCGGGAACCAACGCATCCTCCTCGTCACGGGGGCGACAGGCAAGGTGGGGCAGGTGTTCCTGCGCCGATTCCTGCGGGACGAGGCGTGGAGCGACGCGCAGATCCGCGTCCTGTGCCACAACCGTGTCATGGAGGCTGGCGAGCGCCTGCAGGTGGTTCGCGGCTCGATCTCGGAGCGCAACGTCGTTGCCGAAGCCGTGCGGGGCGTGACCCACGTGCTGCACCTGGCAACCTGCAAGGAGACGCCCGAGGACGTCATGGACGTCGCCACCAAGGGAATGTTCTGGTTGCTGGAAGCGTGCCGCCTGTCACCGACATTCGAACAGTTTGTCCTGATCGGCGGTGACGCCGCCATGGGACATTTCGTCTATCCCCATCCGGTGCCCGTCGTCGAGACCCAGCCCCACAGCCCCTATGCCGGCTGCTACGCGCTGTCGAAGGTGCTGGAGGAGGTCATGTTGCAGCAGTACTACATCCAGTACGACCTCAACGGCTGTTGCCTGCGGGCGCCGTGGATCATGGACAAGGATGACTTCAGGTACACGCTGTCATTTGGTGATGACGTCTTTGGCGGGCCGCGGTGGCGGGATCTGGTTGGCGCCGAAAAGGCGGACGAATGTGTGGCCAACGGTGCAGTACCGGTCATGCTCGATCCCGCTGGCGCGCCCGTGCTGCGCAACTTCGTGCATGTCGAAGACCTGGCCGATGCCATCCTGGCCGCACTGGGACATCCGGCGGCGCGCCAGCAGTTGTTCAACATCTGTATGGACGAACCCGTCGACTATCGCATCATGGCCGACTATCTGTACGAAACGCGGGGTCTGCCGAGCCTTGATGTGCCCACGCCCTTCCACCGGACCTGGCTCGACAACAGCAAGGCGAAATTCCTGCTGGACTGGCACCCCGAGTACGACCTTGCGCGGCTCATCGACGCTGCCTGGGACTTCGAGCGCCGCGCCGATGACCCGCGCAGGATCTGGTATCCGGGATAACCGCCGCTAGGCGGCGGCGGGATTGTACTCGCGGCGGCGCAGGAACCGCTCACCGATGTCATAGCCGGGCTGCCTGGAGACGAACCGCCAGAGCTGTACGCGGCGCATCAGTTCGTAGCGGTGCTCGTTGCCCTCCCAGCCGTGATTGGTGTTCAGCGCGGCACCGACCGCCGGATTGTCGAGATCGGACAGATCGAACAGACCGGCCTGCGGTTGTGTCGGGTTGAGGCGCAGCTTGTACATGTAGCGATCGGTGTTCGTGTGATTGCTGCGGGCCCCATGCCATACGCGCGTATTCCATACGTACATCGTGCCCGCCGTGCAGTTGGCCCAGATCTTGCCGCGCATGTGCTGATACATGGTGATCTCGGAGGTGCGCACGTTGCGGAACTGGGTGCCCGGAATCAGGAACGTGCCCCCCATTTCATCGGGTGTGTCCGCCGGAAACAGCGACAGCTGGATATCGAAGTAGTTTTCGCGGAAGTCGATGACGGAGTCCTGATGCATATCGGGACCCTTCATGACCCCGCCCTTCACCAGGTGGGCCGCATGGTGATCGTAGAGCGGATCGGGGCCGACGAGGGAGTGGATCAGGCCCCGGACCTGTGGCAGTCGGAAGGCGTCACCAAGGGCAGTCCCCTTCGGCCAGGTCTGCTCGAAAGGGGTGCCCACCGCCAGATACCCCTTGTTGTGCTGCATTTCCACGAGGCAGGCGTCGCACAGATCGCGGGGCACCATGGCCTCGAACTTCAGGTAACCGGAGGCGACGAACTGCGCCATCTGTGTCGCCGAAAGCAGGTGTTCACTCATTGCGCGGTCTCCTCGTCTGGCACCATGGGGTTGAAGCGGGACAGGACGGTCTGATACGGCAGAGGACCATCCTCGTAGGCGGCATCCCCCGGTGGGCGATGCTTCATTTCCGACATCTGGATCACCTGCCAGCCGTCACGCATGGCAGCCATGGCGTTGCGATAGGGTGGCTCCGCCTCTTCAACGAGGTCCGTGATCCCCGGGCCTTTGGAGGCTTCGTACCGTGACCACGCAACCACCTGCGCATCGAGGCCGGGTGTGGTCTGGAACAACACGAGGATGTCTTGCACTTCTGCCATGGTCATTTTCTCGATCGGTGTTGGGGCGGGATGCTGCGCGCAATATCATGACCCATACGGGGCAGACGGTCAATCCCCGGCCCTGACCGACGCGGACCTGCCCTCACGGGGTGGGCTCGCCGAGACGACGGGCGCGCTGACGCAGATCCTCCGCCTGTTCATGCTGGCCGAGCGCCTCGTGCGCTGCCACCGCTTTGGGATAGTAGGCAGCTGTTTCGGGGGCCATGGTGATCGCCTGCTGCAGATGTGTCAGGGCCTCTTCGAAAGCCCCCAGCGACAACAGTCCGGCGCCGAGATCAAAATGGCCCTGCGCCAACCACGGCCGCAGTTCGACGATCCGTCGGTACAGATCCAGGGAGCGCTGGTGAGCACCCGTCTGCCAGCGCAGGGCGGCCAGCCTGCGCAGAGCCTGGGCGTCACGCGGTCGATACCGACACACGTCCTCCATCCAGCCAATGGCGGCGGCTGTGTCGTGGTCCGCCATGGCAAGCCGGGCCATGGCTTCCATCGCCGGCGACGCCAGCAAGTTGCGCGACAGCATCTGGCCAAGGCTCTGCCTGGCCATCACTGTATCGCCCAAGTCCCAGTACATGTTGGTCGCCACGAGCCATGCGTGTTCGTTGTCCGAATCCAGAGCCATCGCCGCTTGCAGCGCGTCTGCGGCAGCGGGCCCGTCGCCATCGCTGACGGCATTCGCAGCCATCAGCGACAGCACTCTGGACAGGACACTGCTCTGCGACGTGGAACGCGGCGGCGTCCGATAGGCGGCGACCTCCCAGATTTCGATGAGGGGTCCGGGCCGCTCGGCGTCGAAGCCTGAGACCGGCACGTAGTAGCTGTCCATCCCATCAAACACGGCGTCGGCGTCGTTACCGGGATCGAAGCGCGCCACACGGCGGCCCTCGGCCCCCAGACGTTGGGCGAAGCTGCTGTCAATCACCGAATAGCTCAGGCCATGCTGGTGGGTCACGATGTAGGCGCACTGGTTCTGATGGATCAGTTCGATCGATCCCTGCTCCAGCTGGCGATTGATGTTGTGCACCGCCTGCGCATAGAACGGGATCCCGCCGTCCAGCGGCACCAGCGCTGCCGCCAGTTGCGCATGTGCATCCGCTGGCCAGTAGGCGAGAAAGCCGTTGAAACGCCACCACTGATTCTCGTAGGTGCGCAGCTGCACGTCACCCGACCAGCCACCAAAGTTGCAGTAGGATGTGCCGGCGGGGACGTGGTCCTGAAACCATTCGCGCGCCAGTGTCCTCGTGTCCCGCCGGGCGGAGAACTCCGCAAGATGCAGCGATCCGAGCAGCGGCTGCGCCAGCAGCAGACCGACAACGACGGGGATCGCCCAGCGCTGTCGGGAGGGTGACCAGACACCGGAGAGGCGGCCCAGCGCGTGGCAGAGCCCGGCACCGGTAACAGCCGCCTGCAGTGGCAGCAGGGGCAGCACGTAGCGCAGGAAGACCAGATCCCCCCAGCTGATGACGACGTAGCCACCGAGGGTTGCCGCCAGCACGACCAGGTACGTCGCTTGCCGGGTTCGGAGCGCCCAGAGGCTGGCCGCAAGCCAGACCAGCCAGCCGAGCAGCCCCACGCCCTGCCGCAGACCGTGGCCCAGATGGAACAGCGGCCCGGGATCGATGCCGAAGCGACCCGCCTCCGCATGGGCCAGTTGGAAGAGGAACCCGTCGCTGAAATTGCCGAAATCGAGCAGCACGTAGGGCGACAGGAGGACGAAGGTGACAAGGGCACCGACCCCGGCGAGCCACAGACGCCCGTCGAATGGGTGGCGGCGGCTGATCCCATGGGCCGCCACGACGCCGAGACAACAGGCAACGCCCGGGCATTTGGTGGCGCCG
>JAQCJA010000670.1 GCA_027593305.1 bacterium | reverse complement strand
GGCGTCCCTCCCATGGGACCGCCTGCCCGAAGATAAGTCGAAATCACATTTAAGTGAAGTGTATTGCCTTTAGGCGCGACTCAACAGCGGCCGGGCGCTGCGACCAGGGCGGTATAAATGTCCAGCACCCGCTGCGCCACGCGGGCTTCGGTGTAGCGCTCGACGATGCGTGCCCGACCCGCTGCACCCATACGTTGGCGCAGAGCGTCGTCGTGCATCAAGGCGGCAACAGATGCAGCCAGCGCTATGGAATCGCGAACGGGCACCAACCGGCCCGTGGTGCCATCGATGACGATCTCACGGCATCCGCGTATATCACAAGTCACGGCGGGTATGGCCATGGCCGTCGCCTCGAGCAACGATTTCGACAGCCCTTCACGATGTGATGCCAGCACAAAGACATCCATCGCCGCGTAGAGGGCCGGCATGTCGTCACGTCCCTGCAGGATGTGACAGCGATCCTCGATGCCATGAGCCTTGGCCAGGGCAAAGGGGTCGATAGCGTCGGACTGCTCGGGTTCAAAAAGCCCGACCACGAGAAAGCGGGCCCGGGGCTCTGTGCGAGCGATCTGCCCCGCCATTTCGAAGAATTCGAGATAGCCCTTCTCCTCCACGACACGCCCGACGGTGCCGATTACCAGATCATCAGGCATCCACCCGAACCCGGTGCGGATCCGTTCGCGCGAGGAACCGTCAGCGGCGGGATCGAAGTAGGTTTCATCCACCCCGTTGCCTACAAGATGCAGGCGTCGGGCCACCTTGAAATGGTGGCTGCGTGCAAAGTCGAGATCTTCTTCCGACTGCAACAGCAGATGATCACACCAGCCCGCCGTCCAACGTTCGGCGGCCAGTGCCGCCAGTCGATGCAGACCCTTGATACGATCGTGGAACAGAAAGCCATGCACCGTGTGCAGCACATGCGGCGCACCGGCCAACTGCGCCATCGGCGGCCCCAGTAGACCCCCCTTGGGATTGTGCGAGTGAATGATGTCGTAGCCGCCGCGGCGGATTTCGGCGTACAGCGCCGCAGCACAGCGAACGTCGGTCCACGGTGAGATCTCACGCTCGAATGGCAGGTAATGCAGCTGCAGGCCCAGCGCCGAGAATCCGGCCTCATAGTCGACCCCATCCGCCGCCCCGGAGTCAGGCGCGCGACCGCAGAGCACGTGGATCTGGCAACCTGCGGCGGCGAGGCGCACCAGTCGCCGGCGCAACAGCAGCCAGGCGATGCGATCCGTGGGCACTACATGGGCAATACGAGGCACGCTGCCTAGCTGAGCCTGGCCTGAATCCAGACCTTGCGCAGAGCCTCTCTCGTTGCCGCGCAAGCCTCGTCCGCAGCCATGTCACGCACGGCCTGACTGAAGGGCTCCACCATCACCGGCCCGTCGTAGCCGACCTGCTTCAGTGAGCCGAGAAACGTCGCGATGTCGATGACTCCGGTTGCTCCCGGCAGGCACCGCTGATTGTCGATCTGCTCATCCACCGGTCGTTCGGGCGCATCATTGACATGGACATCGACCACCTGGTCGGGTGCCAGGCGCTGCAGGTGGGGAGCATCCTCATGCGCCGTGTACCAGTGCCACGCATCAAGCAGGTAGCCACAACCGTGGCCGACGGCACCACACAATTCGCTCATCTGATCCATTGTGTGCACGAACTCGTGTTTCTTGCCCGTACGGCTCGTTCTCGGCCCGACGTACTCCAGGCCCAGCCGGATGCCATGATCGGCGAGAATTGCCGCCGCCGGCTGCAGGCGACGGGCATGCAGAGCCATGTTGTCTGCATAACTCAATTCGTCGGAGGCGGGCGTGATCCAGGTGGCTGTACGCCGCACATCCAGATCGGCAGCGGTCTGTGCCAGTGCCGGCAATGCCGCCAGGCCCTGCTCGAAGGTTTCCTCGTCGGCACGGAAGTTCAGCGGGAAGCCGAAGGCGGACAGACGCACACCCGACGCTTCGGACATCTCCTGCACGCGGGCCACGCCGAGATCGTGGGCCTCACTGATGGCGAAGTGGTACCCGTCGAAACCATGCCGGGCAGCGAGACTCAAGCCCTGCTGCAGGTTGTCTACCTTGACACCGATCGCGCCAGGACTCAGTGATGTGAACATGGTATCCCCCTTTTTCGCCATTTATCTGGCGACGTTGTTCTGCGGTTTGCCTTCAAGAAAGGCGATGACATTGTCGACGGCGCCACCGTTCAGCAGATCGACTCCCTCTGCTGTCTGGTCGGCTGCGTGCGGCGTCAGTACCACCTGCTCGCAATGTTTGATCGAATGGTCGGCCAGGAACGGCTCGTCGGGGAAGACATCGAGACCGGCGCCACCCAGGTGCCCGCCATCGAGAGCTTCGGCGAGGGCATTCAGATCAACAACCGAACCGCGCGCGCCATTGAGCAGCACCGCGTCAGGCTTCATGCGCGCCAGCTGGGCTTTGCCGATGAGGTGGTGGGTCTGCTCGGTAAGTGCCACATGCAGACTGACGTAGTCGGACTGCTCAAGCAGTTCGTCGAGTTCGACGAAACGAACGCCGAGTTGCCGGGCCCGATCCGGCGTCGGGTGGAACGTCCAGGCGATCACGTCCATGCCGAGAGCGTTACCAAGACGGGCCATCTCGGCGCCGA
>JAQCJA010000669.1 GCA_027593305.1 bacterium | reverse complement strand
GACAATCATCCCAGACAATCATCCCAGACAATCATCCCAGACAATCATCCCAGACAATCATCCCAGACAATCATCCCAGACAATCATCCCAGACAATCATCCCAGACAATCACCAGGACGACAATGACGACGACACCCCAGCCCGATGCGTCCCTGCCCGTTGGTTCCCTGCCGGGGGGCATCCACATCGACGCCGCCCTGCTCAACCGCTATGACCGTCCGGGACCTCGCTACACCTCCTATCCCACGGCTGTTGAGTTTCATGAGGGCTTCGGTGCCGATGATTACACGGAGCGCCTGGCCGCTCTGTCTCCCGAGGCTGAGGTCTCTCTCTATGTCCACCTGCCGTTCTGCGATCATCGCTGTCACTTCTGTGGCTGTCACGTCGTGGCGACGCAGCATCTGGACGTGGCCGAGATCTACCTGACCTATCTGCGCCGAGAGATCGAGGCGGTGGCAGCGATCCTCGGTCGACGACCTCAGGTCAGTCAGTACCACTGGGGCGGGGGGACACCGACCTACTACTCTCCCGAGCAGATGCGGCGCTTGCAGGCTACCGTGCTGGAGCATTTCGATCTGGCCCCAGGCGCCGAGGTCGCCATCGAAGTCGACCCACGCGTGACCTCGACGGACCATATCGACACACTGTGGGAGATGGGGTTCAATCGACTCAGTATGGGTGTGCAGGATTTTGATGATGACGTGCAGCGCGCCATTGGCCGCGGGCAGACGGAAGAGCAGACGCGCGCCCTGTACCACTATTCGCGGGACAAGGGCTTCACGTCGATCAACATGGACCTGATCTATGGCCTGCCGGAGCAGACGCCCCAGAGTTTCGGCGCCACCATGGAGTCCGTCCTCGAACTGCGCCCCGACCGCCTCGCCGTCTACTCCTATGCCCACGTGCCCTGGGTACGCAGCAATCAGAAGCGCATCGACGAAGAAACGCTGCCCGGTCGAGACGCCAAGTTCGCCTTGCTGGCGCAGGCGATCAGCACTTTCCGGGGGGGCGGCTACGACCAGATCGGCATGGATCACTTCGCCCTGCCCGAGGACGAACTGGCGCAGGCGCTGGGGCGACGCAAACTGCACCGGAACTTCATGGGCTACACGGTGTCGCGGGCGCCGGATATGATCGGTCTGGGGATCTCGGCCATTGGTGATGTTGCCGGCGCCTACGCTCAGAACCAGAAGAAACTGAGCACCTACTATGCCGATCTCGATGCTGGACGACTGCCCATCGAGCGCGGCTATGGCCTTTCCGATGACGATCGAGTGCGGCGCCACATCATCAGCGAACTGATGTGCAACCTGTGGCTTGATACGAAAGCCGTCGAACAGCGGTATGATGTCGATTTCGCCGTCGATTTCGCCACGGAACTGGCCGCCTTGCAGGATGGGCCCGTCGCCGATGGGCTTGCCGTGCTGCACGATGGTGCGATTGCAGTGACCTCCCTCGGGCAACTCTTCGTGCGCAACGTGTGTATGCCCTTTGATGCCTACATGGAGGCGAAGAAAAGCTCAGGACCCATGTTCTCGCGCACGGTCTGATGGCCGCCATGTCCACATCGCCCACCCAGCCCCGTTGGCTGGTTCCCTGGCTGACGGCCGTCGCCGCCAGTATCGTGGCGATGATCGTTCTCGGTGGTGTCGTGCGCCTGGCTCACGCCGGCCTGTCGATCGTCGAATGGCAACCCGTCTCCGGCATCCTGCCACCACTGTCAGCCAGCGCCTGGGACGAGGCTTTTGCCGCCTACCAGGCGTCTCCTGAGTACCGCCTGATCAACGAAGGCATGTCGATGGAGGCCTTCCGCCATATCTACTGGCTCGAGTATCTCCACCGGGTGCTGGGCCGTCTCGCTGGTCTGCTGCTGGTTGTACCTCTGGCGGTGGGGCTGATCCGTCGCCAGCTCAAGGGTGGCACGGCGAAGGCTCTGCTGGGAATTGCCGTGCTCTTCGCCCTGCAGGGGGTCATGGGCTGGCTCATGGTCGCCAGCGGCCTGATCAACCAGCCCTGGGTGAGCCCTTATCGACTGCTGCTGCACCTGTGGCTTGCCTTTGGCCTGCTCGCCGCCGTGGTCTGGCTGCTGCTGAACCATGCGGCAGGTGCGTCGCCTGCCGTCGGCGCGGGGCGCCTGCAGCGGCCGGCGATCGTTGCCCTCGTTGCCGTCATCCTGCAGACCGGCGCCGGGGCGCTGGTCGCCGGACTCCGTGCCGGCTGGGTATCGGATACGTTTCCGCGGATGCAGGGGCAATGGATTCCACAGGGGATCGGCAGCATGCCAGGTCTGGCGGATCTGCTGGAAAACCCACTGACGACCCATTTCCAGCACCGCTGGTTTGCCTTTGTTGTGCTCGCTGCCGTGCTCTGGCTGCATGGCCGGGCGCGAACCACGACGGTCCCCACCATCGTGCGCCGGCTGGCAACGGCGGCGGCGGTGCTCACTGTGGGCCAGATCGCCCTTGGGATCGCCGTGATTCTGGCCTCTGTTCCACCGTGGCTTGCATCCCTCCATCAGGCGGTCGGTACCGTGTTGTTCGGCCTGCTCGTCGCCACTCTGCATCAGGTTCGGCAACCGGCCGGCAAGTAGGCAGAAAAGAGCCGCCGGCACCAGCCGCTCCGTTGAC
>JAQCJA010000668.1 GCA_027593305.1 bacterium | reverse complement strand
AGGGGAACGAATACCTGCTCGAGCAGTTCCCCGATCTGGATGTCATCGAGCGTGTGCGACTGGTGCAACCCTAGCCTCCGATCCATACTACCGCATCGCGGCACGATACTCCGCACAATTCCATCCCGGATACTGCTCCTCCAGCAGCGCCAGTGTCTGTTCGGTGTAGTAGCGATGCCCCGCCGCTGGAAAGCGCCAGAGTTCACGCTCTGCCGCCGTCAGGCCGCCGATGAACCGCTGGAACACCGGTGTATTCTTGCCCAGATGGGTGTAGTGCTTGAAACCCTCCCAGACATGGTCGGCGCGGCCGAAACTGTAACCCCAGGTAAAGCGTTGCCCGTCCTCACGCGTGTAGGCACTGGCGCTGTGCCAGGTGAAGTTGGTGAAAATGCAGAGGGTGCCCGCCGTGCAGACAAGGGGCACACACCTGGTCATGTCCTTGCCGTACTTCCTGGGTATGAGCCGCAGCGGCGCCTGGTCCTGGGCGACATCTTCCAGATGGATCCAGAAGCCGATCTGGCCAAACTCACGCAGATCCTCGCTCATCGGCAGCAACGAGTTGTTGCCATTGTCGATGTGCAGGTTGGAGGCGTCGAAACCCGTGCCTCCCGCCGTGTGGCCCGGGTAGCGGGCGATGAGGCAGCCCACGCGCGTGTGGATGGCCTCGGTCCGCAACCACTTGCGGGCGAAGGTGATACTCTCCGGGTCCATGGCCGCCTGGTAGAGGTCCATCTCCTCGTGAGGAAAACAGGCGAGCATGCTGCTGCCGGACTGATCCTGCGGCGGATCCTCCTGGATCTTCTGCCAGGTGGGCAGGACGCGCCGTTGGGCTGCCTGCAGTCTGGTCAGTTGCTCCCCGGAGATGAAATCCGGCACGACGATGAAGCCCTCCCTGTCCAGCTCCTCGATATGTGCATCCGTCAGTTTGCTCATCAACTTCTCCTCTACGCCTCGTTTTGGCATGGCCCGTGTGCACCGATCAGCAGATACTGAGCCGGTAACAGAGTGATCGAGCCTCGCTGAGGCAACTCACCGCGATGGATCGATGATTGCTGTGCAGCGACAGCGCTGCCCAGCCAGTCATCAACTTCGGAAACCTGACCCAGGAGCCTTGATCCCGACCGGGTGACCCGCCAGATTCGAGGGATGCACAACGAAATCCCTGGCACCAACCCGCAGACCCGTGACGCACCGACGGCGCCGACCTTTGCCTGGCAGGTCCGGGGCAGGGCAATATCGGTGGCGTATGATGTGGCCGGTGACGGCCCCCCGGTACTGCTGCTGCCAGCGATGAGCACCGTCTCGACCCGCGCCGAGATGTACCCCCTTGCCCGCCAGTTGCAGCGCCGGTTTCGCACGGTCACGGTGGACTGGCCTGGCTTCGGCGCCGTGTCACGGCCACGCCTGCGCTGGCGGCCGGAGTTCTATGCAGCTTTTCTCCGGGACTTCTGTGAACACCTATTCGATGGACCTGTCGCCGTCGCCGCTGCAGGTCACTCGTGTGCGTATGTCCTGCAACTGGCCCGCGACCGCCCCGCGACCTGGTCCCGCATCATCCTCATCGCCCCGACCTGGCTCGGTCCCCTGCCTGTCGTCATGGGTGACTACCGTCGCGCCTATTCCCTGCTTCGACGGCTGGTGGAATTGCCCCTCCTTGGCGAAGCCATCTACCGTCTCAACACGGCCTCCCCCGTGCTGGCACGCATGTATCGGGAATATGTGTACGGCAACCCGGACCTTGTCACTGAGCAACTGATTGCGGAGAAAGGCAGAGTCGCGCGCCAGCGCAACGCGCGCTTTGCCACGGCAGCCTTCGTCACGGGCGCCCTCGACGTGGTGCGCAGCGGCGCCGAGTTCCTGCAGTTGGTGGATCAGGTGCTGGTACCACTGTTGGCCGTATGTGGCACGCAGACACCGGGCCGCTCCTGGAAGGAGATGTCAGCCCTGTGTCAGCGCTCGGACGTAACCGTATGTCGCGTCCCGGGGGCGCTGGCCCCCCACGAAGAGAATCCCGCCCCCGTGTCCCGCGCTGTGACAGACTTTCTGCTCCCCTGCCTGAAATGAAGCCCGCACGCCCATGCGCGCCGTGATCTTCGATCTGTACGAAACCCTGATCACCGAGAACCACCCCGAATGGTTTGGTCAACCCACGCTGGCGGCACGCCTCGGGATTGATGAGGAGACCTGCCGACACGAATGGCGTTCCGGCTATCAGGCACGCATGACCGGGCAGATCCCCGATCACGCCGCTGCCCTCGAGCGGATCTGCGAGGCTGCTGGCATCACACCCTCCCGGATCGTGATCGATCACCTCGTGGCTGAGCGCGTTGCCGCCAAGGCCCGGGCCTTCGATCGAATGGAAACAGAGATCCTCGCCATGCTGCAGGCGCTGCGCCAGCGCGGCATGCCGATCGGCCTCATCACGAACTGCACGCGCGAAGAGGTCGCCGCCTGGGACTCGTCCCCTTTGCCGGGCCTCGTGGATGTTGCCGTGTTTTCCTGCGAGGTCGGTGTCATCAAGCCGGACGCGGAGATCTACACCTTTGCCTGTGACAGACTCGGTGTTGCCCCGGACCATGCGTACTTCGTCGGCGACGGCGGCAGTGACGAACTGCGTGGCGCCCGGACG
>JAQCJA010000667.1 GCA_027593305.1 bacterium | reverse complement strand
CCCGCCGCGAGCTGATCCCGCAGTACACGCAACTCTGCATAGGTTGTGGGCACGTAGGCGAGGCCGCCCTGCGTTCGCTGCAATTGACGTAGCGCCGGCTTGTCGGCGTAGCGTTCGAAGCTCTGTTCGAGCAGGTCGGTCAGTGTCTCCATGAATTCCCCGGTACGATCGTCTGTGGAAAGTCAGCCCGACGGGCTATGATAGGAGTCCATTGTGGCTAAGGCAACGGCCCTGAGGATCTTGCGCAAGTTGTTGTTTTATAGTTACGTAACGATACTTTCTGGATCCAGATGCCCGTCGCCAGAGGGCTGGCGCCTTGAGGGGACGCCGGATCCTGCCTTAGTTAGCTGATATTTCGCAGTGTCACCGTTGGGGCGCTCCTGCACGGGCGCCCGGATAGCCGCCCTGCCGTTCCGGTCCAGACATGCCTGACGAAAACTCGAAGAAGACGACGACCGCCAAGGACAATGGTGCGGCGGAGCCCGTCGATCTGCTCGGCGGACTTGAGTCCCTGCTCGAGGAAGAGGGCTCCGGCTTCGACCTGCCGGACGACGATCTGACTGAAAACGACATCACGGACCTGTTCGCCGAGGACTCGGAGGACGTCGCCGAAGACCTGCCGCCGCCACAGTCGCACTCACGGGGAGCCGAGTCCTCACGTGACGCTCGTCGTCAGGATCGCACCACGCGGCGCCGCCGGGATCTTGAAGACTACCGCAACCTTGAGGCCCACCTGCAGGCGACTCCCCTCGGCGTCGTTGTTGCCGAGGACCGGATGACAGCCCGGATCAGTCGCATCACTGCCGACAATTCTCTCGAAGAGATCACCGATCTGCTGCGTGGCGAGGGCATCACCCATGGCGTGGATGGCGAGGCGATTCGCGCGGCACTGGCGAAGGCCGGGCGCGGCCAGAATCAGTTTGAGGTCCTCATCGCCCGTGGCACTCCGCCGCGGGTCATCAAACCAACAACCATTGTGCACCATCTGCCTCGCAATCTGATCACCGGCGACACGAAAGCAAAGACTCCTTTCGAGCGCCTCAAACTCGCCATCGAGGGTCCCTACCTCGAGGCGTGCAAGTCCTGGCAGGGGCCGGTCAAGATCGTACGCAAGGGAGATGCCCTCTCCGAACTGATCGCAGCGCAGACCGAGCCGGGCATAGACGTTCGTGGGCAGCCCCTGGAAATGACTGCCCTCGACGATGTTACCCTCGAGGTCGGCGACCACGTCACCCTCTCCGATGATGGCATGACCGCCATCGCTGACCTGTTCGGCTATGCGGGTCTGCTTGGCGGCAAGCCGACGGTGATCTCCCCCATCTGGTTGTCCACCGACCATATGGAGGCCCGCTTCGTCTTTCATGCCCCGGAGGACGGCCCAGCCCCAATTCCCACGGAGGAAGATCTCTACAGTCTTCTGGAGATGAAGTGGATCGAGTTCGGCATCATGGATCGCCAGCTCGAACTGATCTG
Organism: bacterium; assembly: GCA_027593305.1. GTDB lineage: Bacteria > Latescibacterota > UBA2968 > UBA8231 > UBA8231 > UBA8231. The sequence goes on along the minus strand of JAQCJA010000667.1, from coordinate 1,158 downwards.
CGCCAGGCTCAAGGAGAAGCAGGCGCTGCCAGTGACCGTGCCCGTCGCCCAGGGCACACCGGAAATCCAGGGCGAAGACGCGCAGATCAAGTACGCCTTTGATCCGTACGAACTGATCAAGTGGAACCACCTGCAGAGCATTCTCAACCTGAAGGCTCCCGAAGCCATTGAGCACGCCCTGCGCGAGATCTATGAAGGCGACCACGAAGGGGCTGATGAGAGTGGTGTACGCTTCAAGGCCGTACGCCCGGGAGAAATTGTCGTTGAGAAGATCCCGGCAACAACAGGCGTGCCTGGCCAGGATACCCAGGGCGAAGAGGTCGTGCCGACGGAAGGCAAGGATATTCCTCTGGAGGTCGGGCAGGGACTGCTTACCTCCGATGATGGATTGCGCTGCTCGGCGGACCTGTTCGGATACGTCGCCATGCGTTGGGATATCGAAATCAATGTTATTTCGCCCTTATGGATCTCCCCCGACCGTACGGCAGCCTATTTCCTGAATCTGCCACAGAGCCTGTCCCCGAAATACCCGTCCGTCGAGGAAATGCAGGCCATTCTCGACGAAATGAAGGTCATCCATGGATACGTACCCGAGCGCTGGGCCGAGATTGCAGCCGATCTCGCGGCGGGCAGGCGCAAGAACGAATTCATCATACTGATCGCCCAGGGCTCGGCCCCCGTCGGTGGCCGTGATGCGGAGTTTGAATGGGCTGTGCAGATCGATTCAGACAAGCCCGGAAAAATCCTCGCAGATGGATCGATCGACTTTCGCGACCGGAATCTGACCACCGTCGCCAAAGAGGGTGATCTGCTGGGCAAGCTGATTCCCCCCAGGCTGGGCAAGCCAGGCAAGGACATCTTCGGTACCGACCTGGCTGCACCGGCACCGCTCAACATCGAAGTCGTCACCGATGCCCGCATCTATGCTGAGCCGGAAGAAGACGGCAGCATGGCGTTTTTCTGCGAGACCGGCGGCGGGATCTCCTCCGATTCGGAGGTGAAGACCCTCAAGGGCCGCCGTCACATGCGGATCAACATCGCCGTCTATCCGATCTCCAATATCGAGGGCGATGTCGACTACACCTCAGGGAACATTGACTTCAGTGGGGACGTCGTGATCAGCGGCTCGGTGCAGTCCCAGTTCTCGGTGAAGGCTAC
>JAQCJA010000666.1 GCA_027593305.1 bacterium | reverse complement strand
TCGCTGTCAGGCGGCCGCGGGCGACCCGCTGAATGCTGGCGGTCTTTGTTGACATGCCCGTGGTCCCGCGCAGTGGTACGGAACGTCCGGAAATACTGATCACCGCCTCCGTGGCATCCACGCCGATCACCGCCGTCGTGGCACCCCCACCGACGACGACCTGGAAGCTGGCCAGCGCCACCGGTGCGTCAGCGCTACCGATGCTTTGCGCCGTTCCCGTCTTGGAGAAGCGCACCTGCGTCCCGATGGTCGTGTCCTCCAGCACCGTACCGCCACTGAAGATCAGGCCGGAATCGGTGAAGGGACTGGTGGGCGACACCACCGTCAGGCCGCTGCCAAGGTTCAGCGCCGCCGTCAAGGCCGTTGCCGTGCCACCGTCAGTCTGCACGTAGACGTCCAGGGTCAGTGTGTCACCCGGACTGGCGCGCATCCGATTGGGACTCAGCAACATGTGCGGCGCCGTCCCCGTCGTCGACTTTACATTCAGCCTGTTGGGTCCCTCGCTTACCTCGCCCGCATTGTTGTCGCCAAAAGTGCCATCCGCACCGATGCCAACGTAGATCGAGTAGCTGCCCTCGGGTAGCACAAAGCTTGACGTCGACGTATCCCAGGAGAAGGAATTGCTGCCGGATTCGCGGATCGTGGTGATCACGCCCGTCGCCCTGCCGTCGTCGCTGTTGATGATGAAGGTGCCGCCGTTGCCACCGGCGCCGATCACGTCGGCTTCGAGACCAGCCAACGTTTTGGGGCCCGAGGTGCGTGACGCGTACAGGCGGATGTAGGCGTCGTCCGTTCCAGCCCCGTCGTCCACCATGTAGTCGTCCCATGCGAGGCGCACGATGTCCCCCTGGTTGATCTCCGGCGTCCCTGTCTTGAGAAAAATGTGCGGCGCGTGTGTGATCAGCAGCGAACCACCCAGTACGACGTTGACATTTGCCGACACATCGGCCAGCACCGCATAGAGCCACACGCGTGTGCCACTTACCGGCACTGTGGCGGACGTGCGGAAGTCCCAGACGTACATGTCCGCGGCGCCGTCGGCGTCCTCGCTGAGACCGCCCACGATCAGCTGTGCGTTTCCGTCACCGGGGTTTGTCAGGGCCGTGGCGTCGGCACCGCTGTAGTTGGTCACCGCCGGGTCGACTGCCGTGAAATAGAGATCGATGCTGGCGTCGCCGTCGACATCCTCGTCGCCGCGCCCCTTCTGCCACTGAATCGTGTAGACCGGCTGGGAACCGCTGTCGATCTTCCGCTGCGTATTGCGCGCCGGCTCGTAGAACGTCAGGCTCGGTGAATGCGCCACCAGCAGAGACTGCGTGCTGTTGCCAACGGTGACGTTCTGCCCGTCGGAGGCCACGGCGTAGAGATAGTAAGCGCCCTGCGCGATGATCGGGTTCGTCACATCCCATGAGTACTCACGGTCGGTCTGCGTCAGGTTTGTTGACGCTGTGATCGCCGTGCCGCGGGTAGCGGATACGCTCTTGCCGAGGACAAAGGTCTGATTCGGGTAGGAGCCTGACGCCGACACCGAGGTGAGGCCGTTGACGGCAGAATAGAACAGCTGGATGCGTGCCTCGCTGTCGTAGTCGACAACGGTGAAGTCGAGATCGTAGGGATTGGCCCTGGCGCCCGTTCGCACCCCTGTATCCACCGTCTCAGCGATGATCGGATCGATGCTCTGCACGATGGGGGCATGGGTGAGCGTGATGGGTCCGGGGCTGACGGCAAACACGGGCGGGTTGTCACCATCGTCAGCGACCAGGTATATGAAGTAACTGCCAGAGCGCACCTTCAGGATCGACGCGAACAAGGCGCCGGTCTGCAGCGCAGCCGGCGGCGCGTCCCACGTGTAGGTCTGGTTGCTGCCCTCGGTGAGATCATCTGTGCCGGCGGGATTGCGGGCGCTCACATCATTCTCGTCGGCGATCAGCGTGCCGAAGATGCGGATATCCTGTACGCTCTTCAGGCCGCCTGCGGGATATGCATAGAAGGCCGCATTCAGCGAGCCGGTGAGATCATCGTCGGCATCCGTCAGGTCATAGCGGATCGTGTACGAAGTGTTCGCCGTATCGCCGACACCATCGGGATCGGTGATGGCCACCGTCGGAGCCGTATTGGCGGCGACAATGTCTATGTCCGCTCCGAGTGCGAAGAATGCCCCGAGCGATCCGGATTGAAATGTGCCCACAGCAACGGATCGTGCCGCCGTTGAGCTGTTGACGATCACCTGCAGGTTCGACGAGGAGTTGGAGCCCAGGACGTTGAGCTTGACCAGCAGGCCCACCTTGTCGTCCTCGTCTCCCCACTCGCGACTGTCCCCCGGGCTGTCGTCGATGCGTCCCTCAAAACGCTTCTGCGTGTCCTGCAGACTTGTGCCCCCCCGTTCCCATGTGCCGGCAAGAAAGCCGTCACTCGTCGCCCCGCGAGCCCCCAGGCCGCTGCCATCGGTCGGGTCGGCGACATGCACGTAGACGGCACGGTCCGCCAGTTGGGTGCCGGGCACCTGGGGGTTGATCGGGGAGTAGGTCAGGGTGTACTCGTAGGCCCCCACGGGAACGGAGTCGTCCTCCCACGTACTGGCCCGTCCCAGGACCTTGAAGTAGGGATGCTGGTTGACGTCACTGACGCCCCGG
>JAQCJA010000665.1 GCA_027593305.1 bacterium | reverse complement strand
CTGGAACAACACCTGCCGCAGTGATGATCCCCATCGGCCGTGATGGCACCGTGCGCAGCAAAACCTGATGCAACAGCGAGCCGCCGTACCATCCACCTCACGAGCCGTTTCGCACCGTTCCATCCTGCTTCTGCTGCTCGTGGCAACGGCAACCCGCGGACTGTCCTATTCGCGGGCCAACGTCAACGAAGTGGGCCTGGCCTGTTTCAGCCTCATCCTCGTGGGGCTGCTTGTTGCGCTTTTCGTACGCGGACCCTGGCAGGGATCCAGCGATACGGTCGGTGGGATATCCCCGTGGAAGGTGGCACTCCCCTGTGCCTACTTCTACGTCTTTGCCGCCAATGCGGGTCGCTATCTGTTCGCCGACCTGGAAGCGGACTGGCAGGTGCCGCTGCAATGGCTGTCCGCCGCTGCCGCCGTCCTGGCCCTGCCCGTGCTGTTGCTCACGATGCAGCGTTTTCGGGACCTGCTCGGCAGGCGCGGGCAGATCATCATCCTGGTTATGCCCCTGTTGCCGGTGCTCACCTTCTACCTGCTGACGCCGATCGCCTCGCCGACCCCGGGAATCGACGTCTACTACTTCCAGTTGCAGGCTGCTCAGGCCCTGCTCACAGGGTGGAATCCGTACGAATTCACCTTCGTCAACATCTACGGAAGTGGCACCGAGTTGTACCCCACAGGGGAGGCCGTCAGTTATCCCTATCCGCCCATGTCCTTCGCCTTCGCCCTTGTAGGGCATCTGCTGGGGGATGTGCGCTGGTCGCTCATCGCCTGCCACCTGGCAGCGGCGGGGCTGCTGTTTGCGACGGCCCGGCAACGGGCGCTGCCGATAACCGACGCCATCGTTTTCGGCGGCCTGTTTCTCTATCTGCCGTACGGCCCCTTTGTCAGCGAGCAGGCCTGGACCGATCCTACCGTCACTTTCAGCCTCGGGCTGATGTCGCTGTTTCTGGCGCGTCGGCAACCGACGGCGGCCCTGTGGGCGGCGGGCCTGGCCATCGCCTGCAAGCAGACGATGATTCTGCTTGTGCCCTTGCTCTGGGCCCTGTGGCGACGAATTCGCGGGGCCCATCTGTTGCCATTGTTCGCCATCGCCGCCGTGACCTATGGTGCTTTTCTGTTGTGGAACGCCGGTGCCCTGTGGGATGACGTCGTCACCTTTCACCTGCTGACGCCGTTTCGTGCCAGAGCGCTGACCTATTCGGCCTACGTCAACTACCTGACGGATTCACCCCCGCCTGCCTGGCTGGGCCTGGTGGCCCTTGTCACGGGGGTCACGACCGCTGTTGTCGGCCTGCGATCCGGTGGCGCCGCCGCCACGCCCTGTGACGGTGCCCGTGTGTGGCGTTTCTATGCCGGGCTCTGTTTCGCCTATCTGGTGACGGCACTGTGCAGCAAACACGCCTTCATGAATTACTACTACGTCGTCTACTTCACACTGGTGGCGGCCCTGGTGTGGTCACGCATCACCGATGGCGAGGACTCGACCTGCTGAAACCAGCAGCTACTCGAGCCAGAACGAATACAGCCGCGCCTGGTGCAGATAGAACCGCAGCCGCACGGGTTTCTCAAAGACCATGTCATGTGGTGGTTTCCACTGCACCTTCGCCCGCACCTCGTTGCCGACGAATGGTGCCGGCTCCTCCAGCGGTACCCAGAACCCGGCATGCGCCTTGCGGGTCTCGCCGTCGGCAATCTCGACGTAGATCCTGCCCCACTGGGCATCGGCGTTGATGTAGACATCCTGTCCCTTCAGTTCGAAGGGTTTCGTCAGCACCTGTCCCGCCTCGTTCGCCTCCAGGGCCACGAAACGATCCTGCGGCAGTTTCGCCAGCGACAGGGCGCCGCCGTCATCAAATGCCTCCGGCGCCACACCCAGACGAAACAGCTCCTTGCTGCGGTTGAACTCCCGGTACTGCTCGCGACTGCCGGGCAGGCGCAGGGCATTGTAGTAACACCAGATCTCACCGTTGTCGCGCACGACGGGGGCTCCGGAAGCCAGCAGCTGGCTGGTGCCGTAGTTCTCACCCGTCCACGGCTCGACACCGATAAAGACTTCGCGGTCCGCCAGACGATCCCAGTGCCGCAGGTCGCGCGACACAGCCAGTTCGATCTGATTGATGCGCGTGTAGTTCGTCGCCGGCGGCGGAATCGCCCCGATGGGATTGAACACCGTGGGAAAGCCGATGTACATCCCCTGATACGGCAGCACCGCCATGTTGTAGATCTCGGCCTTGTAGTCGACGTCGTCGACGATGGGCGGCGTCAGGTAGGCGGGGTTGTCGATGATGTTGCGGACGCGCCGGCGACAGTTCTCCCAGTCGACCTCGTCGGCGTGCAGGATGAGTTCCGGCTCCGTGAACCGGTGGAAATCTGTGCTTTCGCTCAACCAGACGGAACGGCCCCACTCTGTGCCTTGCTTGATGAAGGCGAGAAACCGGCCCTTTTCAACATCATGGGTAAATTGCGATTCATCCTGACTCGGAATCGTCGTCTCCAGCAGGGTCCAGTCAAAGCCATCAGGCGAAACCCCAAGCTGCCGGCCATTGCTGCCGAACAGTCCCTTGTAGCGCCGTTGAGGGTCGGGTTCGGCCTCGTCACGGATGACGTGGTACAGCGGCGGCGCCCCGGCTAC
>JAQCJA010000664.1 GCA_027593305.1 bacterium | reverse complement strand
CTGCCGCTGGAATTGCGGCACATGCCGCGCAACGAAATCCAGGCACGCGTCAACGATGCCCTGGAACTGGTCGGGTTGCAGGACGTGGGCGACATGTTCCCCCGCCAGCTTTCCGGTGGCATGCGTATGCGTGTCTCCATCGCCAGAGCTCTCGCGGCAGAACCCTCGCTGCTGCTGCTGGACGAGCCCTTCGCCGCTCTCGATGAGATCACCCGACAGCGCCTCAACGACGAACTGCTGGAACTCTGGCGCCAGCGTCGATTCACCTGCCTCTTCGTCACGCATAGTGTTCAGGAGGCGACCTACCTGAGTCAGAGGGTGCTGGTCATGGGTCCCCGTCCAACGCGGGTCACCGCGGAGCACGAAGTGCCTTTCGCTGAACCCCGGTCGGCGACGCTGCGTACAGATCTGGCCTTCGTCAGACTCGTGGCGGGCGTGTCCCGGGATCTTTCACAGGCCATGGGAGAGAGGCCGGCAGAATGACAAGCAATCGCCTGACTCGCGGCGTCGCCATCGTCGCCCCGCCGATGCTGTTCTCGGTCCTCGTCCTGCTCGCCTGGCATGGCCTGGTCACCTTGTTCGATATCCAGCCCTATCTGCTCCCTGGGCCGATCAACGTCCTGTATGCAGTGTCGGTGCACCTGCCGACCCTCATGGGCGCCGCAGCCCTTACCGCGCAGGCCGCACTGGCCGGCTTTCTTCTCAGCTTTGTCGTCGGCTTTCTGGTGGCCGTGCTCTTTTCCCAGTCACGACTGGCCGAGCGCAGCCTCTACCCCTATGCGATCTTCCTGCAGACCGTGCCAATCGTTGCCATTGCCCCGCTCATCGTGCTCTGGATCGGCCATGGCCTGGCGGGCGTCGTGGCCGTGTCCTTCATCATCTCTCTGTTCCCCATCATTGCCAACACCACTGCCGGTCTGACATCGGTTGACGCTGAGTCGCTCGACCTGTTCACCCTGAACGAGGCCAGCCGCTGGCAGGTACTGACCAAGCTGCGCGTGCCCCATGCTGTGCCGGCCATGCTGACGGGTGCCCGGATCTCCTGCGGATTGTCCGTGATCGGCGCCATCGTCGGCGAATTCTTCGCCGGATATGGTACTCAGGACTTCGGCCTCGGGTATCTCATCATCCTGACCAACGCCCAGACCAAGACGCCCTACTTGTTCGCCAGCGTGCTGTTTTCCACGGGCCTCGGCCTCATCTTCTTCAGCGCTGTGGCTGCTCTCAGCAGCAAGACCCTCGATCGCTGGGGTGGCCGCGACGTCAACTGATGCAGCCGTCACCACCAACACCGGAGATTCCATGCCAGGCATCATGACACTTCTGGCCATCCTGGGACTGCTTCTGCAGCTCGCCTGCGGACCGCAGCAGACCGCTGAAGATGGCGCCCCCGATGGCATCACCCGAGTACAGCTGGCCCTCAACTGGTTTCCCGAGGCCCAGCACGGCGGCTACTACGCGGCCCAGTTGCACGGCTACTACCTCGAGCAGCACGTGGAAGTAGAGATCCTGGGTGGTGGTCCCGATGCCCCGGTCGTGCAGATGGTTGCCACGGGTCAGGTCGAGTTCGGCCTGACCAACGCCGATGGCGTCATCAACGCCCGGGCAGCGGGTGCGCCGATTGTGGCGCTCTTCGCGCCCTACCAGATCAATCCACGCTGCATCGTCGTGCACGAGTCGACAGGGATCACCCGGATCGAGCAGCTGGAGGACCTGACGCTGGCCCTGTCTCAGCGTCCGGCGTTCTCGCAATTCCTGCGCAAGCGCTTCCCCTTCCGCAATGTCGCCGTCGTGCCCTACCACGGCAGTGTCACACCTTTCCTCGAGGATGAGCGCTTCGCCATGCAGGGGTATGTCTTCTCCGAGCCCGTGGTGGCACGCCGCCTGGGAGCCGATGCCCGTGCCCTCATGGTCGCTGATACGGGGTTCAATCCGTACGCCAGCGTGCTGATTGCGACAGAGGCCACCGTTCGCCAGCGCCCGGCACTCGTTGCTGCCGTGGTTGCTGCCTCCCGACGAGGCTGGTCCCAATATCTGGACGCCCCTTTGACAACAAACCAGCACATCCTCGCGCTGAATCCCGAGATGGATATGGAGATCCTGGCCGCAGGGGCCGAGCTTTCGCGTGATCTGGTACTCGACGAGGTGGCAGCCGCCGAAGGGATCGGCCACATGAGCAGGCAACGCTGGCAACTGCTTGAGGAACAGATGCTGGAGGCCGAGGTCATCGAAGCCGGCCAAGTGCAGGCAGAGCAGTGTTACACCCTGGAGTTCCTCGCCGCCACCCCCTCGCCGTGAGGATGTCTGCCTCAGGGGACACTCTTTTCTTGACACATTTCAACGACACCCTCTTATTTGCTGTGAAATAGAGCTTTAGGACGATTTCTGCATTCCTCAGCGAGCCCCGCGCCTGCACTTGCGGCGGTATCTCGCAATCCTTCGACGGAGCATCCGCATATGGGCGCTGAAGGTCCTGCCGCCTCGCAGGACGACAACATCCTTTACTTGGGTCTCGATCTCGGCACTTCGCAGAGTTCCATCTGCACGAGCACAGATCTGCGCCGCACCGTAACTAGCCCTGAAATAAGCGTGTTGTGTGACAGCCATCGATGCGTCGTTGAGTGAGAGCATTCGGTGGCA
>JAQCJA010000663.1 GCA_027593305.1 bacterium | reverse complement strand
GCGAGCATTTCGCGCAGACTGCTGTAGATGGCAATGCCCGCCGCCCGCATGGACTCAAGTTCGTCGGCGAAGGGCTCGTGGTCAGCGGGGGGGGCCACCTGGGCTGTGTGCAGGGCTCGCCCGCCTTCGACGGCCTGATGGACGGCCCGACGGTGAAATCCTGCATACCCACCCATACCGACAATGGCGACTCTTGGCAGGCTCATGAGGCGCGCACTCTGCCTTCCTTCTGCACACGCACCAGCATCGCCTCAAACTCGCTGGTGCCGTCGTCCTCCCACAGTTCGGAACGAAAGCCGCGCACGCCGGCTTCCTCGGTGCCCGTCACGGATGTCGGGGAGACGTAGCCCTTGCCGTACCAGGTGGCGCCGCTGGCCATGTGCAGGATGCCGATGTGCCGGGGTGGTTCGGTCAGTTTCTGTTGGGACAGGCGCTGCACGGCGGACTCGTCCACCTCGTAGCCCAGACCGATGCCCTGCGGCACGGGGGAGGAACCATCGACAATGGGGATCGTTGCCGTCGTCACGTCCTCTTCGTACTGATCCTCGAGATTGATCGAGTGTGAGGTGTGTGTCGGCAGCACACAGCCCATGTGCATGGCCATGGCCTTGCCCAGGGTGCCGGACTCGTGCTGCAGGATGACCTGCAGGTTGGCGCGCCCCAGGGCAAACCCGGCAGACATCATGTCAAACATGGAGCCGCCGAGCATGTAGGCATCGGCCATCTCGTGTTTGTATTCCTGCATGCCGCCCATGGGTGTGCCATGCATGATGATGGGCAGGCGCGTTTGTTGCCGCAGGGTACGCCAGCCCTCGATGTCGGAGCGGACCAGGGGATCCTCGATGAAGGCGACAATGGGGTGGTTGCGTTCCAGTTCGGCAACGATGGGCAGGACCGCACCCAGTGTCCGGTTGTGGTTGAAGTCGTAGTGGATCCTGAAACCCTCCGGCGCGACGGCTTCGGCGGCGCGGGTCTGGGCGAAGACATCGTGGTAGCTGCAGGTGTGGATCTTGAATACGCGATACCCCTGGGCAACGGCCCGCTGGATCTCGGCGGCGAACTGTTCGGGAGAGGCCGGTCGGGTCCACGCGGCAACGGGCACCCAGTCGCGGCAACTGGGGCCCATCAGCTTCCATGCGGGGACTTCGAGGCACTTGCCCATCAGGTCATACAGGGCCGTGTTGATGCCGCCCGACTGGTTGCTGTTCAGGTAATCGAAGGGATCACGACCGACCAGGTCCTGACCCATGTCATCGGGCACGACGAACCAGGGTCGCACGCGCTGATCACCCCAGCCCACAAGGCCGCTGTCGGTCTCGATGCGGCACAGGAGCCGGACTTCGATGCCATACATATCGACGACACGGTCGGCATAACGGGCGGCGAGTCGAGGAAAGATGGGGATGATGTCGACGGACTTGATGCGATGCTGGGACATGAGCAGGACCTCGGTCGGGCCTCGAGTTGATGGCAGTCGCGGGTAAGATGAGCCAGCCTTCGCCGCTTGTCTACCGGAGGAAAATTGGGCTTGTTTGGCACCAACCCCGAACCCAAACCCCGGCCCTGTGGAGGACGCATGAAGGTTGGACTGTACGCATCCATGTTCGGCAAGGACCCCGGCAGCCTGCCTGACATCGAGAGTTTTATCGATCTGGCTGCCGAGCTGCGCCTCGACGTCATCGATCTGCGCAGCGACGTGGGCTTCCACGATCATGCGTCCGATTACCTGCTGCGGACCAAGATGAACTGCCTGCGCAAGGGGCTGAGCATCGGCTACCTGGCTACGGGCGGACACTTTACCGGCACCGCCGATGAACTGGCGGCCAAGCTTGCCCAGGTGCGCCAGGATATCGATGTCGCCGTCGCCCTCGGCGCACCAATGGTGCGCAGTTTCTGCGGCGAGACGCCCCAGGACGCCGGGGTGCGCAGAAGGGAAGTGGAGTGTTTCCAGCAGGCCTGCGACTACGCCGCCGGCAAGGGCATTGCTGTCGGTCTGCAGAACCACCCGTGCACCGGGGATGGGGTCCTGCGCCTGCTGCAGGAGGTGCAGCGCGACAACTTCGCCTTCATCCTCGACACCGGACAATGGGTCGGGTCTGCAGGGCGTCACAACGGTGTGCCGGATCCGGCACACGACATCTACAAATACATGGAACAGACCGCTGAGCACGCCGTGCACGTGCGGGCCAAGTTCTACAAGATCGATTCCGGCAGCGAAGAGTGGCTCGATTACGACCGCATTTACGCCATTCTCGAGAGGGCCGGCTTCAACGGCACGCTGTCCGTGGTGTTCGAGGGCAAGGACATCAACAACTGTGATGACCACCAGGTCCTGCGCCTGGCGGCGGCGCAGTTGCGGCGTCTCAGTGGGGGGCCGGCGACAGGTGGACCCTGACGTTGCCTTGTCAGGGTTGTTTGAAAAGGTTGTATGACGGGCCTCTGATTGGTTATACTCAGCGCTTCAAAGACTATCCGATTCTACCGACGCAAGGGGATGGACCTGATGGAAATGGCCAGCGAACTCTGGGCCTCGATGGCGATCACCGGTAAAACGGTCGTACTCACCCTCATCGTGCTCTCCATCTACTCTTATTTCGTGATGGTGGACCGCATCATGGTGCTGCGCACGGACGGACAACGTTCGGGCGAATTCG
>JAQCJA010000662.1 GCA_027593305.1 bacterium | reverse complement strand
AATCGCCCGAAGACCTCCGCCTATCGCGCACCCGGCACGCCGGCTGCCGCTTTTGCCATGGAGTCGGCCATGGATCAACTCGCCGAGCGCCTCGCCATGGATCCCATCGACCTGCGCCTGAAGAACACGGCGCGGGAGGGCACCCGGCGCATTTCCGGCGCGCCGCTGCCGAAGGTGGGGTTTGAGCAGGTTCTGCAGGCGGCGCGCGATCATCATCATTATCGGACGCCTCTGACCGGGGCCTGGCGGGGACGTGGCGTTGCCAGCGGCTACTGGGGCAACGGCAGCGGCCCGTCCAGTGCCGTTGCCGTGCTGCAGGCGGATGGCTCCGTGCATTTGGCCGAGGGATCCCCCGATATCGGTGGGTCACGTACGGCAGTGGCGCAGCAGTTTGCCGAGATCATGGGTATGCCCATCGAAGCGGTGCATCCCTCGGTGGCCGACACCGATTCCATGGGGCAGACGTCCAACACCGGCGGCAGCGGCGTCGCCTTCAAGACCGGTTTCGCCGCCATCACCGCCGCCCGGGACATGATCTGCCAACTTGTGGCGCGCGCGGCGGTGATCTGGGAATGTGACGTGGCGCAGGTGCAGTTCGTCGACGGTGTCCTGACCCACACGACCGACACCGAACGGCGACTGACACTGGCCGCCATTGCCGCCCGTGCGGGGCAGACGGGGGGCGCCATCGTCGGCCGCGCCGGCGTCAATCCGTCCGGCGCGGGTCCGGCACTGGCGACCCATATCGTTGAAGTCGATCCGGACACCGGCAAGGTGACCGTCCTGCGCTACACCGCCGTACAGGATGCGGGCAAGGCCATTCACCCCGGCTACGTGGAGGGCCAGATCCAGGGGGCCGTTGCCCAGGGGATCGGCTGGGCGCTGAATGAGGAGTACTGCACCAACGGCGAGGGCCGGATGGAGAACGCAACATTTCTCGATTACCGTATGCCGACGAGCCTCGATCTGCCCATGATCGACACGGTCATCGTCGAAGTTGCCAATCCGGCCCATCCCTTTGGCGTTCGTGGTGTCGGCGAGGTCCCCATCGTGCCGCCGCTGGCGGCGATGGCCAACGCCATCTATGACGCCATCGGCGTGCGCCTGACCGATCTGCCCATGAACCCACCGGCGGTGCTTGACGCCATTCTGCAACGCGAAGTGATCGACGCATCCGGAGGCTGAAGGGCCTCTACCACAACGTGAGAAAAGGGAGCTGCCCCATGCCCGTACTGAACAGCACACAGGTCGCCGACTATCACAGGGATGGATTCGTCATCGTGCGCAACTTGCTCGATGCGGAGGAGACCGATCTGCTCGGTCGCGCCGCCCGTGATGACCGCGAGCTGGATCGCCGCAGCCAGGGGCGCGCCGACGGCGAGGGGGGAAGTGTGCGCATGTCGCTGTGGAATCACCCCGGCAACGGCATCTACGGCATGGTTGCACGCAGTGCGCGGGTCGTTGACTCCATGGAGGCCATTCTCGAGGGAGAAGTCTACCACTACCACTCCAAGATGATCCTCAAGGATCCTGAGGTGGGCGGCGCCTGGACGTGGCACCAGGACTATGGCTACTGGTATCAGAATGGCGCCCTGTTTCCGTTGATGTCGAGTGTCATGATCGCCGTCGATCCGGCAACCCTGGAAAACGGCTGTCTGCAGGTGCTGAAGGGCTCCCATCTGATGGGCCGCATCGACCACCAGCTCACCGGAGAGCAGGCCGGGGCCAATCTCGAGCACGTGGAGGAGGCGAAGAAGATCCTGGATCTCGTACATGTGGAGATGGCCCCAGGGGACGCCGTGTTCTTTCACTGCAACATCCTGCATCGATCCGATCGCAACGCTTCGCCGAACCCCCGCTGGTCGCTGATCTGCTGCTACAACGCTGCACGTAACAATCCCTTCAAGGAGTCCCATCACCCGCGTTACACGCCATTGGTCAAGGTCGCCGATACGGCGATCAAGGAAGTGGGGATCAAGCGGTTCGAAGACGACGACAGCAATGTCGCCTGGATGGGGGACGAGGATCAGAGCGCCCGGAGTCTGGAGGAACGTATTGGTCTACAGCGCCGCCCATGACTGCCGCGCGGCAATGACCGCAGCGCCGCAGATCACCGCAGCGCCGCAGATCAAACGACGCATGCAAAGCCTGGTCGCGGCTCTGGGCATCGTCTGTGCCGCCGGATGTGCCGATGGAGAGGATGGCATGGGACCCGACACAGACACAGATCCTCCGATCAGCGCTTATGCAGCCTGGGCCAATGGTCCCTCACCCGACCCGGCGTACTTCCCCATCGGCGTATGGGTGCAGAGCCCGGCCAATGCCGTCCGCTATCAACAGATCGGCGTCAACCTCTTCGTTGGCCTGTGGCAGGGACCGACAGAGGCACAGTTGGCTGAACTCTCAGCAGCGGGCATGCGGGTGATCTGCGCACAGAACGAGGTCGGACTGGCACATGTCGCCGACCCGACCATCGCCGGCTGGATGCACGCGGACGAGCCGGACAATGCCCAGGCGCTTCCAGGGGAAGGGGGCTACGGTCCGGCGGTGGATCCGGCAGTCCTGCAGATGGACTACGAGCGTATGAAAATGGCAGACCCCACGCGCCCCGTCTGGCTCAATCTGGGCCAGGGGGTGGCCAACGAAGCGTGGGTCGGG
>JAQCJA010000661.1 GCA_027593305.1 bacterium | reverse complement strand
CCCCGCCTCGCCGACAAAACCGCCCGCCCATTTATAGTGTGGATCCGGCAGCCAGGGATGCGACTGCCAGGTGAAAGCTGAACGGGCGAAGTTGATCACGACGGACTCCACGGGTGAGGATCACATGGCTGGGCAGGCTGGGTCCACGCCTTCTCAAAGTCTCCGGGTCCCGTCGGGTTCGGATGGGGTCTGGTCGACGTCACGACAGCCCTGACATAGAGCTCGTTCCCGGTGCAGTTGTAGGTCGGGTTGAGCTCGGTTGTTTCATGCAGCACCTGACCGATCTGGTCTGAGTACGCTCCTGTCGTGCGCACCTCACGACCGGACGCGTCGCACACCGGCGTACTCGACAGATCCACGCCCCTGGGTGTGCCAATGAAGCGGGTCACGTAGCCAACACCCTCCTGCGGCTGGATCCGGAGAGCGATTGCATCACTCGTGATTTCCACCTCGTCGAGTATCACCCCCGAACTGCAGTAGTAGTCGCCTCGGTTGATGGCGCCCAGGATGGGCTCCGTCGCCAGTTCGTCGGCGCGAACACAGATCCACGCCCGGCCGGGCAGCGCCGTATCACCAAACTCGAAATGATGTGTGTATGCATGGCAGTCATCCGTCGCCAGCCCGAAGATCACTGCATCACCCCGGGTCAGGCGCAGCGTCAACGCCACATCCCAGAGCCGTTCGACGGGACCGTGCAGATCATCGCCGAAGGTCGAACACATGTTCAGCGCCGTGTAGATCTCGATGTGCCTGAGGCCGGTGACGGCGGCAATATCCTCTGCTGTTGCATTCCAGCCAAAATTCGGATGGTTCAGAAATACCAGAACTTCCGAACCGCTGGCGGCACCCATCTGCTGCGCCGCGGCAAGTGTCGCCTGCATCGCCCCAGCACTCGAGTGTGGATCGTGCTGGGGTGCGACAGCCTCTTTCGTGTTGAAGACGTTGATCCAGTGCGTCTGGCTCCAGTCATCGACATTCCCCCACTTCGTCGTCACCTCCTCGCCGGTGATCACCAGGAAACGCCCTGCTTCTTCCACGAGGTGACGATACTCGGCCAACGGCTTGACGCGAACCTCGGACGTCTCACCCTCTCGCCGCTCGACCCAGGCGTCGCCGAAACGGGCGACATACTTCTCCAGCAGGCCGCCTTCGGCCATGGACCGCCCCGATCCCCGGGCGGGGTCCTGACTCACCCATTTGTCGCCGCTCTGATGCCGGTCGTGCTCGGTGAAGGCGATAAAATCGTAGCCCTGGGTCTTGAACCAGTCGGCGATCATTTCCGGAAAATCGTGCCCATCCGTCCAGTACGAATGCATGTGCAGGTTGCCTTTGTACCACGCCATGATCTTCGTCAGTCCGTTTCAGCGGGGAATTGTCGCAGTACGTCCTCGTCGATCTCGACGCCCCAGCCAGGGCCGTCAGGCACCTCGATGTGACCGTCTGCAACTTCCGGCAGGCCACGAAGCACAGGGGGGCGTGCCGCCGGTTGTCGGGGATACTCGAGCATGCCGAAGTTTGGTGTACACGCCGCCAGATGCACGCCGACCAACGTCGAGATCGGGCCATTCGGATTGTGCGGCATTACCTGGGCGCCGTAGATCTCGGCGAAGGCGGCGATCTTGCGCCCCTCCCAGAAGCCGCCGCAGTGGCACAGATCGGGCTGCACGTAGGCCAGCGCCCCGGATTCCAGCAGAGGGCGGAAGTCGGCGCGACTGTAGCAGCGCTCGCCCGCGGCAATGGGGATGGGCGTGGCGGCGGCAACACGGGAGATCTCGGCGGGGTTGTCGGGCGAGCAGGGCTCCTCGAAGAAGAACGGCGCATCACCAACAACGGCGGCAGCAAAACGGATGGCCGCCGCCGCGCTCAGCCGACCGTGGCCCTCGATCAGGATCTCACCATCGACGCCCATCACCTCACGCGTGGCGTGCACACGATCCACAGCGACGCGCAACTCGGGTCCGTCAAGTTGCTGCACGGCCAGGCCAAGGGGATCGAACTTGACCGCCGAGAAACCAAGAGCCACCGCGTCGCGGGCAGAAGCTGCGAAGTCTTCCGGTGAATCGTCACCGAAACGGGTGTGGGTGTAGAGCCGGACTCGATCGCGGACCTTGCCACCCACCAGTTCGTACACCGGTACACCGAGCCGTTTGCCCTTGAGGTCCCACAGCGCCTGCTCGACAGCACTGACGGCGCTTGTGTGGATCGGGCCCCCACGCCAGAACGCGCCGTTGCGCAACGTCTGATAGGTCGCCTCGATCCGCGTCGGGTCGGTGCCGACAAGCTGCATGCGGCGCACCGCGTGGGCAACGGTGGCGGGATGGCAGTCGGAGGCGATCTCACCGACCCCGGCCAGGCCATCGTCGGTGCGCACGACGACGAGATACCCCAGCGTGCCGTGCCCCTGCGGCGCCACGGGAATCGTCTGCACGGTTGCGATTTTCATTTCTGTCAGTCCTTATGGTCGGCGGCCTTCAGATCTTCTGCTCCGGCGAGTCTGCCCACAAGTTTGGTCGGATCATGTATCAGCACAGGCAGGTGCTGCGGACAGATCCACAGCCGCTCCCCCTGGTACTCCAGAGCGATCAGCGGCGTGACAGTGGAATCCTGATCACAGGCAAGGCATTTCGGTTTGCTCGGCTCTTGACTCATTGTCTCTCTGTTCT
>JAQCJA010000660.1 GCA_027593305.1 bacterium | reverse complement strand
ACCCCGGACATTGCCCCCTACCGGACCATCCTTGTGTATTCCCTGCGCCGGGGCGCCAGGGGGATGATTGTGACAGTGCCGGTGGCGGTGAATCAGGTAACGGGGACCGAGGATGCTCGTCAGCGCGCCATCCACCACAGGGTCGTCGAACACCAGCCTCAATTCCGGGACCTTTGCCACAATGTCGTTTCCTGGATTGGGATTTGCCGAAAGCCACGTGGCAAGGTCAGCGTGGATTCCGGCATGCACAGCTGGGTTCAGGGATGATCGGACGGCCAGATAGCCATTCCAGAGAAAATCCTGCACATGCGCGTCCGTCAGCAGATACCTATTCACAGCCATGACACCCCAAGTCTGTTCCAAATAAACCGTGATCTATGTGTATCGTCCGTATCGGTCATCAAAGACTCGCCACAAAAGACAGGGACCAGAAGATGCAGAAAACGACGCCCTGCCGGCCTGAGCCACCAGCTGTCCCTCAGCGCTGCTGCCATGCCCGGCCGGCGTGCTCGACACGAAAACGCTCGATGTTGCCCTGGTCCTGCAGCGTCACATACGCCGTGCGGCCATCGTCACCACCGAAGGCAATGTTGCTCGGCTGTTTGCCCGTCAGTGTGACCTCACGCAACAGTTTGCCGGCCGGTGAGACAACGGCGATGGTGCCCTTGCCGTGACGAGTGATGAAGAGGTTGCCCATCACATCGCAGCGCATGCCGTCCATACCGTGGTCGGGGAATTCGATCAGCAGCCGCTTGTTGGTGATCTGGCCTGCAGGTGACAGGTCGAAAACCCACACCTTGCGCTGCACCGACTCGTTCACATACAGCCGCTTGCCATCAGGGCTGACTTCGATGCCGTTGGTCGTGCCCATGCCATTGCGCAGGCGTGTGACCGTGCCGTCTGTGTCGATGCGCCACAGCTGCCCGGTGCCACCACGCCAGTCCGGATCGCTGGCATACAGCGTGCCCGTTGCACCGATGGCGATGTCGTTCGGCTGGTTCATACGCGGCTCGTGGGCGAAGACCGAGACCGCCTGCGTCGTCATCGGCGCCGCTGACATGTCGACACGCAGGATGTTGTGCCCCGTGTAGTCGGCGATGAACATGTCACCGGCGGCGGCGAAGCGGATGCCGTTGCCCGTGCTGCCTTCCGGGAGCGCTACGAACAGGCTGGCCTCACCAGAGGGCGTAACCCGGCCAATGGTGCCGCGCCGAGCAAAGTTGACGGCGTAGAGGTTGCCCGCACTATCCACTGCCGGCCCCTCGATGCCGCTGGGAAAACCACCGGGTGCGGTGAACACCGTCGCCACATACAGTTCCTTGGCGACATCTTCTGAGACAAACCCTTCCGTCGCAGCGGCCATAACCTGCGCCAGGGCCTTCTGCGCCTGCATGCGGCCGATGATCTCGGCCCACGCCATGGGCGGGCCGTTGAAGTTCTCGTCCGCTTGATCCAGCCTGGCGCCGCGTGTGGCCAGATGCAGAATCATATCCGCGTTGTCGGCATACACCGCCTTGTGCATGGCGCTGATGCCGCCGCGCTCCGAAGCGTAGTCGTCAAAGAAGCCCTGGGGCTGTGCGTCGATGTTGGCACCACGCGCCAGCAGCCAGTCCACGGTGGCAAGGTGGCCGCCAAAGGCTGCATAGCTGAGAGCGACATCGAGCATGTACTGCTCTGATGGTTTCTCCGGCATGCGCGGCCGCCATTCGGTGTTGGCCGTTGGCAGCAGGTTGCCGTCGTCGCTCCAGAAACGCGCCAGTTTTTCTCCTTCGCCAAGCGCTGCAGAGAATGGCAGGTCCGAGCGCACGCCGGCGGCGTGCAGGGCGCGACCCAGTTGGAAATGGCTTTCGCTCAACCCCTGCCACGCTGGCTCCGATCCGACGATGGCGAGCCACATGAGCCTGGGCCCGGGTTGCGCGCCATGTTCAAGAGCCAGAGCGATCAAGTCTCCGCGAACGCCCATGTACCCGGGCTGCCCGGAACCGTCGATCAGATCCAGCAGGGAGGCACCGTTGGCCGTGTTGGCACCCGCATCGGCGCCACTCTCGAGCAGTAGCTTGAGCAGCTCGACGACGTTAGCCGGCAGTTCGGCGCGTACCGAGCCACCAGCAAGATGGGCAAGCGTCGCGCCCTGCAGTTCTGGCAGGGGAAACATGGCGTCCAGGTAGCCACGAGCCGTCGCCAGGGCCGGCTCTGCCTGCAACAGTGTCTTCAGACTCCCGGTGTCGCCCGCGTCAAACAGCGCTACGGCTTCTTCAAAACGCGGGTGCTCCGCCTTGTATCCTGCCCACGCCTGAGGATATGGCCTGTCGCCGGCGCGTGGCAGCCCGAGGGCAACGATCTCGGCCGGCTGGCTCTCGCCTCCAAGTGTGGCAGCAATGAACTGACGACCATCGACTTCGTATGAGATCAAGCCACCCAAGGTGTTGTCGGGCAGGGGCGTCTTGTGCAGCAGGGCGCCGGTCTGTTTGTCGAAGGCCTGCAGGCTCGCATCGCGATCGAGGAAGTACCCGTCGCCAAGCCCGGCGAAACTGGCGGGATGCTCCGTCGTGGCCAGCAGCAGCGTCGGCGTCGTCAATGGAAAGGTGCGGCCGGGCCAGCCCATTGCGGCCGGAAGGCCCTCCAGTCCTTTCAGCAGCGGATGGTTCGTCGGGCCCGTGCCCACAGGTTG
>JAQCJA010000659.1 GCA_027593305.1 bacterium | reverse complement strand
AAGAGCCGACAGGGAAATCTCGATCTGCGTCAACCGGGTCTTGCTGAGCAGGCCCACAAGGCCCACGTGGTAGAGGACGGCGTCCATGACTGCAGGAGGGGTGACGATGGTCTCGCCCTGCAACCCGGCCGCTGGTGGCACGGCGATCGCCTGAGACTGGACACGCCCTGCCAGCAGGACACAGATCAGCCCCGCCGGCAACAGCAGTCGGCTCCAGCCGCGGCGGCAAGGCGCCTTAGTTCGGAAGGGGCAGTCCAAGGGTGGCCAGTTGCTGGGGCAGAATGTTGCCGACGACATTGGCAATGGACACCTCGCGACCGGCATCGACAGCAACCACAGCGAGGCCGGCGACGATGGGGCCGACGAGTCTGACGTAGACGACGATCTGGCGGGTGCCCTGGAACTCCGACTGCGCCGGCAGCCAGCCTGCCGTGATGAGAGCTGTTGCCAGGTTGCTGGCAGCGATCACGGTTGCCGCATCGGGCGGGACGAACTGCTGCAGATGGAAGGCATCGACGTTGGCCAGCACGGCAGCCAGGTTCGGATCTGTCGCCTGTGCGGCAAGGGCGGCCAGATCGAATTCGGCGGCACCGATCTGCAGGTCGACTGCCGGCTCGGCTGTGGGAGCAAAACCCAGAGCGGCCAGGTCGAGATGCCCGACGCTGTCGCTGGCTCTGCCAGGGGCGACGGTGAACAGGATGGTCAGCAGGACAGCGATCAGCACGGCATGTCGTCCGAATTCGGGCAAAAGACAGGAGATTCAGACAAGCAAAAGCAAAGGCCATGCCGCTTTCGTCGGGCCCTGGTGGTCGTTCTATAAGAATCAGGTAATACTGATACTTATATGACCTGCATCGAAGGCGTCGGGGGGCTTCGACGCGGTCCTGCAAGGCAATGGGGAAAAGTTGCCTGCCACCGGGAAAATGGAGCCATCCCCCGCATCGGGGGATGATCTACCCTATTGGCGCAGAAACCCTTCGTCCTCGCGCTGCCGCTGCGCTTTCTGCCAGGCGTAGTCCACGGGGCCGTCGTAAAACGCCCCGGGTGTCTCGATGGCCCACATCTGCTTGCGGATCAGCCAGTTCTCGGGATCGGCCTGTACCGCCAGCCGCAACTGTTCGAGAGCTTCTTTGGTGCGCTGCATTTCCAGCAACACCAGCGCCAGCTGCAGACGGGCATCGGCTTCGCGCTCGCCCTGCGACAGTGGCCGATGTTCGGGTGCCTCGGTGTCACGCCAGGCGGCCGGCACGTCACCCGTCGTCGCCCATGCCTCCAGCTCGGCACGGAACCCATCGTCGCCAATGTTGACGCCCGTGATCGGGCGCACCAGTCGTCCATCGGCGTCAACGATCACGGCAACCGGCACGTACTTCAGCAAAAAGGCTTTGCCGAGTTCATTGTGCTGATCCACAAGGGTGCGGAAGGTCGTGCCCGCTTTCTCCAGCCACGGACGCACCACGGCAGGGCCCTGCGCGTCCTGGGCGATGGAGATCACTTCGACGCGGTCCCCGTACTGCTGGTAGAATGACTGCCACCCGGGCAGTTGCTCGCGGCAGCCTCACCAGGAGGCCCACATGTAGTAGACCGCCGGTTTGCTGTAGTACACATCGGCCGAGACGAGTTGGCCCGTCAGAACATCGGGTAACTCAATCTTCGGTGGCCTGTCGCCGACACCCAGACCGGTGTGCACCGAGGTGGACCGCCGTATCACCGACAGGGCGCCGTCGTCCCTCACCGTCCATATGAACCCCAGCGGCGCGTCAAAGGCACTCAGTCGCCCGTAGGTCGTCCCCTGCACGTCACGAGTGTCGTCGGCACCCAGCAGGATGCAGACATCACCGCCGCTGTCGTCACAGACGGCCAGTTGTCCGGCACCGTCGATGTCCTTGAGCACGACATCGGTGGCGGCACAGAAGGCTTCCAGGGGGACCCACACGTCGCCTTCCTGTTGCTGTGCGGCAGGTTGCAGGGCGGTTCGTACGCCCTCCAGCTCGAACTTCAGGGGCACCATGAAATCGCTCCAGGATTGGGCATCAGTCGGGTTGCGGATGCCGAATATACGCATCGCACCCTGTGATGCTGTCAGGGCGAACCGATGTGGATGTAGTTGCCCAGCGTGCCCGTGCTGATGTCGATGATCATCCACAAGGCGACGCAGCTGATCTGGCCGAGGATCAGGCCCAGAAAGAAGGGGCGTCCGGCGCGGTAAGCGGGCACGCCACCGTACTTGAGCAACAGCAGTTTCAGCATCCAGCTCACGGCGATGCCGAACCATACCCAGCTCATCACCCACGTATCGGCAATGGGCAGTCCCAGATAGTGCAGCGGCCACCAGAGGAACCGATGGCGCAGCCACACCAGCAGCGCCATGAAGCCGGCACCACCCATGGTGAAGCCCCAGCGTGTGGCGATAATCGCCGGCGTCAAGGGGTTGTTCATCTTGTCGGCGACGAAACCGAACACGGTACGGGGCATGCCGCCAAAGAACCAGGACTGCAGATTGATGCCGCCGTAGGTATAGGCGAGCCACAAAGTTGTCACCACCGATCCCACAAGGGTCAGCACGACGGCGAGGGCGACGGCGACCATCAAGCCCGTGCGCTCCTTGATGCCGATCGCGTCTGCCAGCTTGAGTCCATGGAAGGCTGAGGATAGGACCGATGTGCGGATGTCGGCGGTC
>JAQCJA010000658.1 GCA_027593305.1 bacterium | reverse complement strand
GGGCCAGCGTTTGCTTCGGGTATCTGCTGATAAAGGGCCGGATGCTGAATTCCGCCGTGAAGCGTTTGGTGAGTTCGTAGTTGGCGCGCATGGACAGGGCAAAGTGGTCGATGCCGGATTCGGCAACAAAGAAGCAATGTGGCATGTAGATGAAGGACCCCATGGGATTGTTCGGATCCCGCGCCAACTCCAGAGCCACCAGGGAGTCGAGCAGAATGCCGATGGCACGCGCGTAGTCCGCTGGCAGATGCGCATGCAGCGCCGCGGCAATCCTGCGTCCCCGCGGCATGAGTTCGAGATCCTCGTAGCCGTCGAGGACATCGCCCATGAACAGCTTCGCCGGAAAGGCCGGATGCACTGCCACGATGCTGTCAGCAATCAGGTGGGGAATGTCCCGCCCGAAGCTGTTTTTGAGAGGCTCCGCCACGATTCGGCTAGTTCAGCACTTGTTGGCCAGAGCTTTCACTTTGGGCCCGGAGGGTACCGGCTTCCTCTTCCGTGAGGACCGCGCTAGAGCGTGATCGTACGGCGCGTGATACCTGCCTTGAGCACCGCCAGACCCAGATCGAGGCCCGCCAGACCATCAGCGCCCGTCACCAGAGGCTGCTCACCTTTGTCGAAGCGGGCAACGACATGTTTTGCCTGATCGAGGAACATGTCGCGCAGCTTGTACGGGAAGACGCGTTCCTTGCCGCCCTGACCCTTGAAGGTGAAGGCGCCCCGTGTCTTTGCGTCGAAACCCTTCGGCGCCGTCCCTGCCGTCATGCCGAACTGCAGGCTGCCCTTGGGACCTATGAGATCGTTGAGGCTTGCTGCCGGTGCACCTGGCGCCATGCCCCAGGTCCAGATCAGGGTGTGCTGCGCACCGGAGGCGAAGGTGATGATGACACTGGCCGTGTCGGAGCCGACACTGGTCTTGTCGAACTGGGTCGACGATGCCTGCACGGAGGCTGCAGGTCCCAGCATCTGCAGGGCGAAGTCATAGTTGTGGATGGCACCGTCCAGCAGCGGTCCGCCCCCCTTGTGCTCATCACGAAACCACGGATTGGCGGGACGACCACCGGCAGCGAAACGCCAGATCACCGGCGCCCCCAATGTGCCGGCCTGCACGATCTGCTTCATCTTGCCCCACTGCGGGCAGAAACGCCGGACAAAGCCGATGGTCAGGCGCACACCCGCCTTGTCACAGGCCGCCACCATACGCTTCGCATCGCCACCCTTCATCGCCATCGGTTTTTCGCAGAACACGTGTTTGCCTGCCCTGGCGGCATCGATCACCGCCGCCGCATGCAGGAAGGTCGGCGTACAGACCCATACCGCGTCCACAGCGTCCAGACGCAGCATCTGCCGATGATCGGTGAACACCTCGGCGCCCTTGTGACCAAAGTCAGCGGCAAAGGACTTGGCCGCCGCGCTGGAGGCATCCGCGCAGGCGACGATGCGGGCACCGCCGACTTGCGCCAGGCGTGTGGCGTGATGACGGGCGATGCCGCCGCAACCGATAAATCCAATATTCAACATGACGGGCTCCTGGAGTGATGTTGTGCATACATACGCCACATCTGCGCTTCTGCGCCACGCGCGGGACCTCGGCTCATCCCGCAGGTCGCATGACGGCGCGCTGCTCCTGGGTCAGATCGGCGACAACGGCGCAGGGGCCGGCGGCAGCACGATGGGAGGCTCCATCAACGCAGTGGCCGCACCCCGGCCGGCGGCGTAGCCGCTCGACCAGGCCCATTGGAAATTGAATCCTCCCAACCTGCCCGTGACGTTGACGACTTCGCCGCAGCAGTGCAACCCGGCAACGCGTTGGCTTTCCAGGGATCGTCGGTCGAGTTCGCCGAGAAGCACCCCACCTGCGGTGACTTCCGCCTTCTCATAGCCACCCGTGCCGGCCAGACCAAGGTCCACCTGTGTCAGCGCCAGATGCAGTTGCCGGTGCCCCCGGGTATCCAGCTGTTTGACCTTGAGAGCGGGATCCAGGCCCGCCCTGCGCAACAGCGCGTCTGCCAGGGCCCGGGGCAACCGCGTCCCCAGGGCACCCGCCAGAGCCCGCTCGCCCGGCAGCAGCGCTCTCGTCTGCATCACAAAGGCGTCCAGCGTCGGTGGCCGCGGGGCCAGACCGGGCGGCAGAGATGCCCCCGGCTGTTTGTCGAGTTTGCAGAAGGGGGCCCAGGGGCCGGAGTCGGCGACGAGACTCCAGAAATCCCCGTATAGCACGACATCTTCACCAGCACACAGGGCCCGACCACAGGCACCACTCACGTCAAAAGGTGCGGGGCCCGTGGCGCCCTTGTGGGTCACCAGCAGGCTGCCGGCAGACCGTGCCAGCGGTCGGTAGCGGGCACCGGCCAGTTGCTCGGGCTGAATGGCGCGAGGCGCCAGCGTCAGCACGGCAGGTACCGTCAGACCTGCGAGGCCGGTCAGGGGCCCCGCGCTGTTCAGGTGTAGAGGCGTCAGCGCTGGCAGGGATGGCTCGATGCTATGCCCCAGACGCGCCAGTTCCTCCAGGCCGAAACCCCGCGATCCCGTCTTGGGCAGACTCCGGCCGCCCGTGGCCAGCACCACACGCCGGGGTTGCCATGCCGATCCATCAGCAAGTTGCACGACCCAACGCGCCGCCGTCGTTGTGGGTGGCTCCAGACGCGTGACTTCGGCGGGGGCCACGAGTGTGATCCCCGCCGCGGCGAC
>JAQCJA010000657.1 GCA_027593305.1 bacterium | reverse complement strand
AAAGGGAGCCGGTCGCTCGGGCAGGAAACGGGCAGCGGTACCCTCCGATCTCGACGTCAACGGCGCCCGCATCTTCGAAGCCCTGCGCGCCTGGCGCCTGGAAACGGCGCGCGAAGAGGGCAAGCCTCCCTACGTCGTGGCCAGCGACCGCACCCTGCGGGACATTGCCACGCTGCGCCCCGCCGATATGGACGAGCTGCTTTTGTGTCATGGCATCGGGCCGGCGAAGGTAGAGAAATTCGGCAAGGACATTCTGGGCGTTCTGCGCGCTACGCAGAGCTCCAGCCTCGGCAGCAGCGTATGACGCCCGTCATTCTGACGGTGGCCTTCAACGGCAGTGTGCCGACGCGACAGCAGTCTCCCCATGTGCCACTGACGCCGGAAGAGATCGCCAGCGACGCCGACGGCCGCCCGACACTGGATCCCGATATCTTCGCCGAAATCCATGAACGGATCTCGGCACGCACGGATCTGATCGTGCAGATCTCCACCGGCGGCCGAGCCGGTCTGGATGCTGATCTGCGCGCCGAACCCGTGCGCCGGATCCGTCCGGAGATGGCGTCGCTGACAACGGGATCGATGAACTTCCCCGATCAGGTCTACGCCAACTCCTTCGACACCGTCACAACCCTGGCGCAGGCGATGGCCGCCGCCGGCACCAAGCCGGAAATGGAGATCTTTGAGGCGGGCATGATCGACAACGCCCTGGCACTGGTCGACGCCGGTCTGGCGACGGCGCCGCTGCACTTCGATTTCGTGCTGGGCAACCGCGGCTCGCAACCGGCCACAGCACGGCAACTCGTCCATCTCAGCGAATCGCTCCCGCAGTCTGCCACCTGGACCGTAGCCGGTCTGGGTCGCTGGCAACTGCCCATGGGCATCATCGCCATGGGCATGGGCGGCCATGTCCGCGTCGGCCTCGAGGACAATCTCTACTACCGGCGGGGCGAACTGGCGACGAACCCGCAGCTCGTGGCGCGTATGTCCCGGGTCGCGGCCGAGGCGGAGCGTCCCGTGGCGACACCCGCTGAAGCGCGCCAACTGCTCCACCTCGGCACACAATCCGCCTGCGGCTGAGTTTCAGGATCCCGCCTGCGGCCGAGTTTCAGGATCCCGCCTACGGCTGATGGTCGAGGCGGACCGTCGGCTCGTCGTTGTCGAGAAAGCGCTCCACGGAGTTGATCGTCGCCGGTGCAGTGCGAAAATCTGCGATCCACGGCTCGCGGAACCACGCCTGCTTTTCGCGCGGCAGGCCGGCCATCACTTCCGGCGCGATCGTCGGCCGGTGCCAATGAGTCGCCAGATGTGCATAGGCGTTGAGCACCGCCACGCGTGGCGTATCCCGCTGCCAGTGTGGCCCGGCGTGGCACAGGTTTTCGGTGAAGAAGATGGCACTGCCCGCCGGACACTCGTACGACGTCAGGAATTCCGATCGCCTGCCCGGCTCCAGAGACATGTGATCCGGGTGCATGGGAAAATTGGCTTTGTGGCTGCCGGGAATGAAATGGGTCGCGCCATCCTCTTTGGCGATGTCCGTCAGCTCGAAAACGACACGCACCATGCCCGCATGGATGCGCCCGTTGCTGCAGCGATAACCGAAAATGGGATCGATCTGCTGCGGTCCACCACCATGCAGTTCCCCTGCCCATTCCCCCTTGCTGCGCCACACGCAGAACGTGCCTTCCAGGCGCACATTGGGTCCGATCAACTCGTGCAGCACCTCCGTCACCTGCGGATGATCGATCAGCAGGCTCGACGGTCCGCCGGGCACGGCACGGTGGGCCGCCGGCAGCGACTCCGGATCGTGCTTGATCCGGTCGATCTGCTCAACAATGGGTGCGATCTCGTCCGGCGTGAGCACCGCCGGCCGCACAAGGAACCCCGTGAGATCAAAGCGAAACTTTTCTTCTTCCGTCATGGCCATCGTCAGATGTCTCCCGTTGTGTGACACCATGCCGAGAGGTTGTCGGCACGGTGGATTCTGGCTTGTTTGCCTCTTGTGCCACCGGTCGTTCCAAATTCTTCACCGGAAAGCGAGCCACCATGGCTTTCTCCCGTCCCAATCTGCTGCTCATTCTCACCGACCACTGGCGCGGCGACAGCCTCGGCCGCCTGGGTCACCCCGTGGCCGACACGCCACACCTGGATTCACTCTCGGCCGGTGGCACGACCTTTTCCAGTGCCTACACCCCGTGCCCCTCCTGCATTGCCGCCCGACGCTCGCTGATGACGGGCATGACACCCTATTCACAGGGCATGGTCGGTTATCAGGACGGCAAACCGTGGGACTACGACCACACGCTGGCAGGGACGCTGCGTGATGCCGGCTACCAGACCATCAACGTTGGCAAGACGCACTTCCACCCGGCGCGGGCCCACCTCGGTTTTGAGCAACTGCAGACCAGTGCCGACTACTGCGAGTGGCTGGAACAACAGAACGGCCTGTCGGGTGTCGAGAAATTCGCCCACGGTGTGCCGGCCAACTCATGGATCGGGCGGCCGAACCATCTGCCCGAACACCAGATGGAGGAGACCTGGTTCGTCACGCGAGCCCTCGATTTTCTCCGCCACCGCGACCCGACACGCCCCTTCTTTCTCTGCCTGTCCTTCAACGGGCCCCATCCACCGTGGTGCCCACCGCAGGTCTATTACGATCAGTTCATCAGTCGTCAACTGCCGGCAGCCGAAATCGGC
>JAQCJA010000656.1 GCA_027593305.1 bacterium | reverse complement strand
CCCGACCCGCCACTTCCACCGGAGGCGACAACAGGTTGATAACCGAATGGCAGTCCGTGGAATATGTCGTTCGCCAGTGGCCACACAGGATTCCCGGAGTAGAAGTACGCTCGAGCATACCACGGCAGGATGAGCAGAAATGCCACGACTACAAATGTGGCAATGTCACGCGTGGCGACACGGATATCGCGATCCACCCCAAGTCGACGAATTGCCAGCAACAGCACGCCAACGAAAATCGTCGCCATGCCCTGATGCTTCACGCCCGCAGCAAGACCCGTCAGAATCGCGGCGAGCAGCAGCGCGCGACGCCCTGGCTCACGGGCCCAGTTTGCCACCGCCCATAACGCGGTGAACTGAAAGAAACAGAGCCCGATATCGATGTAGCCTTGTGGGGCAAAGACAACGATGACCGGCATGGAACTGAAAATCGCAGCGGCGAAGACACCCGCCTGCCAGGACAGATACCGGCGTGCGAAGGCGAACACGCCGGCGCACACGGCCACCGCCAGAGACAGATGCATGAGTTGCGCCAGGATGCCGTTGCGCAGAGCCAGCGAGACAACGTAGAGCAACCCCATGTTCGCGGTATACAGGGCCCCTGTGATCGTCGGCTCAAAACTGAGGCTGTGATGCAGAAGGTACAGTCGTGGCAGCGCCAATTGGTACGCGAGAGGGTCCGTGGCGCCATGCGGAGGCGCGAGTGCACGAATCAGGATCAGCAACAACGGCAGGGCCGCGCCGCCGGCGAGCCAGACATAGGGCGAGTGAACATTGATGTGTATAGCCCGCAGAATCCCAGCGTAGGCGATGCCCCTTGGCCACAACATCCACCAACCCGCAACGCACCACACCCCGGTGAGGATGCAGAGCGCAGGGCGATAGAGTCCACCGGCAAGACCCAGACCCAGAGTCAGCATCATCAGCGAGCCGAGTCCCAGAGCGAGGGAAAAGACCGCCGTCTCCCCACGATCGGACCGAGGAGCGCCAACAACATGGAGCATGCGGTGCCCGACACCGGTCGCTCCACTCAGGAGGGCCAGCGCCAACAGGACCTCGATCACAGCCCGCTCTTGACGATATCCACCACCAGTTTAAAGAAGCCCTGGGAGTGATAGAAATGGTAGAAGATTCCCAAGGCCCAGATCAGGATCAGAACCTGTCCGACGCCTTCTCTCAATGAGGTCCCGGCCCCTGGACCGCCCGCTTGTCGTTGCCTGTCAGGCATTCGTCTCCCTCACGTCTTGCAGTCCTTTCGACCTCTGACTCATCAGCGAATCACCTGGCGGCGCAGCCACATCTCAAGAATCATCAAGGCCCAGAGCTGCTGACTGTAGTCCCGTCGACCTTCCAGATGGGCGTCCACCAGTGTTCTGACGGCTTGTGGCTTGAACCAGCCCCTCTCCTCTACCGAACGTGAGGAAAGCAACTCCTCCATCCACTCACGCAGGGGGCCCTGCAGCCAGGCGTTGAGAGGAATGGAAAAGCCCTGTTTGGGTCGATCAATGATGTTGTCTGGCAGATACTTTCGAGCGATACGTCGAAGCAGGATCTTGCGCTCGCGCAGAGTCACCTTCCAGCGCATGGGGACGCCCGCCATGTACTCCACAAGGCGATGATCCAGCAGTGGTGCACGGACTTCCAGAGAGCAGGCCATGCTTGTACGATCCACCTTGACGAGAATATCATCGGGGAGGTAGGTCATCTGGTCGACCTGCATCAGGTTCATGTCACATGCTCTGGCTTGCCGGGCATTTGGACAGTTGTCGATGGCCGTGGCAAAGCTGTCTGAATACAGGGCTTGTTTGTCCTGCGCCAACAGGAAAAATGCCCAACTCGACGTCGAGTCCTGCTCCAGAGCTGCGGAGAACTCAAGAAACCGCCGCAGTCGCTTGCGCACACTGTGTCCGTAGTAGACGCTCGGCTCGTGTAGGCACGAAGCCAGACCGTCGACCGCTCGGCGCGCCACAACAGGTGTCCAGCGCTGGTACTTCAGGGCCCACAACCAGGCGGTGTAACGACGATAACCACCGAATACCTCATCCCCGCCGTCGCCGCTGAGAGCGACCGTGACATCCTGCCGCGTCATGCGCGCCAGATGAAATGCCGGGATCGCCGAAGAGTCGGCGAAAGGCTCGCCGAAGTGATCCAACAGCTCGGGCATCAGGTCACGCACGTCATAGGTGACGGTATGTTCCTCATGACGAGTCTGCAGTGCCTCTGCCACCTGGCGAGCATAACCGAGCTCATTGAACGAGCCCTCCTCAAAGCCAATGGCAAAAGTGCGGACCTCCGCCGATTCCCGACACATGTAGGCAGTGACCAGACTTGAGTCCAGCCCGCCACTGAGGAATGCCCCGAGAGGCACATCCGCCACCATGCGGTCGCGGACGGCATCGCCGATCAGGGCATCGACTTCCTCTTCCAGTTGCTCCACCCGGCGGACAGGTTGCCGGGGCTGCATGTCAGGCACAGACCAGTAGGATTGCACCTCCAGGTGTCCGTCCTGGTACACGCCAAAGGCCCCCGCGGGCAACTTGCGCACCCCCCGCAGGGCAGTACGGGGCTGCGCCACGAACAGGTAACTGAGGTATGCATCGATGGCGCCCTCATCGATCTCGATGGGCACCGCCTCATCCTGCAACACCACGTTCAGTTCTGAGCCAAAGGTCAGTCCATCATCGTCCAGGCTGTAGAA
>JAQCJA010000044.1 GCA_027593305.1 bacterium | reverse complement strand
CGCTGGAGCGCGCCGTCGGCCCGCGCAAAGCGCAGGAGATCCTCGATCGCGTGGCCAACACGGTCAGTTCCGGCTTCTACATGCTGAAGAACGTATCGTCCGAGCAGATCGCGCCGTTCATCAGCCACGAGCACCCGCAGACGATCGCCCTGATCCTGTCGCAGCTCGAGTCGACGCAGGGCGCCGGCATCCTCGCGCAGTTGCCCGAACGCATGCAGTCGGACGTGGCCTACCGCATCGCCACCATGGAGAACATCACGCCGAACGTGCTCAAGCAGATCGAAGAGAGCCTTGAGTCCAACCTGCGTGATATCCTCGGGGGCAATCAGGACGTGGGTGGTCCCAAGGTCGTCGCCGATATCCTCAATCTGACAGGCGGTACGGTGGAGAAGAATGTCCTCGATCGCCTCGACGCGCAGGATCCCGAAGTCGCCGAATTCGTCCGCAATCAGATGTTCGTTTTTGAGGACATCCAGAAACTCTCCGATCGCGAGATCCAAACGGTCCTGCGCGAGGTGGAGCAGAAGGACATCGTCATCGCCCTGAAGGCGGCCAGCGAGGAGGTGAAGGAGAAGCTCCTTGGCAATATGTCGGAGCGCATCCGGGGATTCATCGAGGAAGAGATGGATTTCTCCGGCCCCATGCGTCTCAGCGAGGTCGAGGAAGTGCAACTGCGTATCGTGCAGAAAATCCGGCAGCTGGAAGATCAGGGGCAGGTGGACATCGTCCGTGGTTCCGCCGACGATCGATTCGTGTAAACGTAGCCGCTCGTCGGCATGTCCAAACCACGGCCAATCGTGCCACCATCAGGGCTCAATGGAGACAACCGCCGCAAAAGGGTCGTCAGCCGATGCCGACACAACGACGGTGTGATCACCGTCGATCTGCACCCGCGCCTTGCGGCGCACCCGGGGTGATGATTGTGCAGGCACCAACAGGACCAGATCGAGCACCAGCTCTGCCCGTGCCGGCCATGGTTCCTCCTGCAGAAGTACCTTTTGACCCGGCGGCACCAGGACCCGCAGAATCTGCGCCCCCGCCGGCTCACTTTCCCATAGCCACACCGCTTCGAGGTCCCAGGGTGTCCGGTTGTCAACGGCAACCCTCCCGTCTCGTGGCTCGACAGGATCGTCCGCCGACCCTGCGACCCTGTCATTGCTCGAACCACAGCCGCTCAGCATCGTCAGGACGAGGCACAGAACACCGACGCAGGATGTGATTGTGAGTCGACGCTTCATACGCGCATGATACGGTGTCGTTGCCGTTGTTCCAAGTCTGTGTTATACTTGGCGTTACCGCCATTTCGAGGCCGTCCCCCCCGGCGACGCCATGGCACTCTGGTCTGTTCTTCTTCCACCATCCGCTCCCCTGTCCGTCTGCGGGCTTCGCTGTTTTCCCATACTCACAGACTCGCGCCGCGGATTCTGCTCGTGGCGATATGCGTGGCTTTGTTTCCCGGCCACATCTGCGCTGACGTTGACACGCACACGGTCCGCACTGCCGAGACGTTGTCACACGTCGCCGCACGGTATGGCGTTTCTGTCGCTGATCTGAAGCGTTGGAACAGCCTGTCATCCGATCGCATCGCCGTGGGCCAGACGTTGACCGTGGCGCAGTCCGGTGACAGCTATATCGTCCGCCGCGGTGATACCCTGTCCGCGATCGCACTTCGCAGCGGCATCAGCCTTGCCGA
The DNA here is from genome assembly GCA_027593305.1 of bacterium. GTDB lineage: Bacteria > Latescibacterota > UBA2968 > UBA8231 > UBA8231 > UBA8231. The sequence goes on along the minus strand of JAQCJA010000044.1, from coordinate 14,857 downwards.
TCTGCGCCGACTCAACAAGCTGAGGGGCGACCGGATCCGGGTCGGACAGACGCTGCGCCTGCGCCCCGAGCCTGCACCAATGCGCCTGGCCAACACGGCAACCCTCGTTGTTCGTCGCGGCGACACACTTTCCGGCATTGCCGCCGCGCACGGCACGACAGTGACCCATCTGCGCCGTCTGAACGAACTGCAGGATGATGAGATCCAGATGGGACAGACCCTTCGTATCACGGGCAAGGAACCGGATACGGAGGAAGATGAAGATCCACCCGAAGTCTACGCGGTGCGGCTTGGCGACAATCTGTCCCGCATCGGTGACCGTTTTGACGTGGGCCTCGTGCAGTTGCGCCAACTCAACAACCTCAAGGGAGATCAGATCCACCCCGGTCAGAAGCTGCGGCTGCGGCCGAAACCGGAGGAGGAAGGCACCCACGTCGTGCAGCGCGGACAGACCCTGTCTGAGATTGCCGCCGAACACCACATCGATCTTGCTGAATTGCGACGACTCAATGGCATCGATGGCGATCTGATCCGGCCCGGACAGAAACTGCACATGCGTTCGACACCGTCGACCGTGCACGTTGTGGAGCGTGGCGACGCGCTGTGGGAAATCGCCCGGGCCTATGGCATGACCGTCAACGACCTGAAGGCGCTCAATGACCTGACGGGCGATCGCATCTATCCCGGTCAGGAGCTGCACCTGAGCCCGGATTCATCGAGCCGACTGGCCTCCTACACCGTCGCCCGTGGCGACAATCTGTCCGAGATTGCCCAGTTGCACCAGATGAGTGTCGCCGAACTGCAGAAGCTCAACAACCTTGCCGGGAGCGTCATCCACCCCGGGCAGACGCTGCAGGTTCGCCCCCTGCTGGGGCATGCCCATCGCCTTGAAGTCTCCCAGATTCCGTGGTCAGATCTGCTTGCCAGTATCGATGGTCTGCCGGTGATCGAAGTGGACAACGGTCCTTACTTCGGTCAGCGTCCGAAAGCCGACCATCAACCCAGCACCAAATACTCCGAAATTCATCCCCGCTCGCCACTCAAGACCTACCGCCAGGCGTTGAAAGTGTGGAACGCCTTTGAACGTCGCGTCGAAGGGATCGGTCGCCTGAGCAGCGACCTGGAGGGCTGGCATATCGTGCTCGATCCCGGCCACGGCGGTGTCGACCCCGGCGCGATCGTGCCGACCGTCGACGGGGACGGCAGGAAGCTCTATGTCGTCGAGGACGAGTATGTCTACGATATCACGATGCGCGCCTATGTACTGCTGCGACTGCATGGCGCCAACGTGAACGTCACCCTGCTGAGCCCGAATCATCTGATCCGGCACACGGCGCCACCGGCGCAGACCTTTGTGCACGAGATGAACGAGGTCTTCAACAGCCTCGTCTACAATCGGCGCGATCGCCCGAACGACTGGCCCATGGGCACATCGCGTGGTCTGGCAGAGCGTGTCCGCATTGCCGAGGAGGCTTTCCACGGCACACCGAGGCGACGAACGATTTTTCTCTCGTTCCATGCCGACATCGACCCGAGGGCGCCGGAGGGCGCCATGGTGCTCTATTACGAGAGCCGCAGCAACCGGGACTCGGCATCACGCACCTTTGCCCAGGCGCTGCTGCCGGCGCTGGGCGCCGGCGCGCTGACCCGTGGCCAATCACTGGCTGTATTGCGCAAGAACCCGGCGAGTGTCAAGGCCCTCATTGAGGTGCGCAATCTGGCGTATGTCGATCAGGCCTGGGCTCTGCGCTTCGAGCAGCTGCGGCATCGCGATGCGGAGAAGATCGTTCGTGGGGTGCTGGATTATGCCCGCGGCGAGAGACTGGCCGGCCGGTAACATGCAAGGCCCCGGAGGATCATCGTCCACCGGGGCCTTGTATGTCACTTTGGAACTGCAGAGTGGGTCGATGGTTCAGATGTCGATCGCGTCGACGCGAACTCCGATGAGCCGGTGCGCGGCGCGACGAATGACCTCTGGTTCCAGACCGGCCAGCTCGCACCAGGGATCGATGCGTGCACTTTCGACGAAATCAACTTCCGGTGCCTCTGCCTCTACTTCGTCACTCTTCGAGATCTCCCGTAACGTGCTGAGAATCATAGCGTTAGCCAACCGCCGGTAGGCCAGGGAGACGCGCTCAACCTGTGCTGCGTCCTGATCCGTACGCATAAAGATAATCCCGTAGTAGAAGTTAACCTGCGCTGGTAGGTCAATCCGCTTCGCGTATGTGCTGACAGTTTGACAGGTGATCAATGTAAGAAATTTTTCCAGCCCATCGGAAAAAAATTGACTCATTCCAAAAAAAACCGCCTCCGGCTCCCATGGATATTCCGCCCGACACGATCTTACTTGTTGTTTTCCCAAGGTTTATCCTCAACTGACACCGGCGCTCCCGCCGCCGCAGACGAGGCGTAGCCCCGCCGGATCCACTCCATCGTGGCCAGCCCCGCGGCCCCGTCCGCACCGGCACTGGCCGTGCCGTCGACGGCCTGGACGAAGGCATCCCACTCCAGGTCCCACGAGGTGTCCTGCCCATCAAAGACCTGACTTCTTTCGACCGGGGCGCCCCCCTCGGGGCGGCGATGGCCGATCGTCAGGCGCTCCGGCCCATAGGAGCCGCCAAGACCTGCAGCGATGGCGTAGCCGTCCGTACCGAATACCTCCAGGCTGAACAGATTCTTCCACTGCGTCCAGCTCACGTGCAGTGATGCCACCTGGCCACCGGCGGTGCGCAACAATGCGAAGGCATTGTCCTCCACCGGCATGTCCCAGTAGGCCGTCTGCGTATGGGCCACAACGCTGGCAAAGTCACCCAGCAGCCATAGAGACAGATCGAGCAGGTGGGCGCCCTGGTCGAGCAGTTCCCCCCCACCCGATATGGCCGGATCGGCCCGCCACTCACGATCGTAACCGGGGCGTCCTCCGTGCCCGTAGCGCCCGCGGATACTGATCAGAGGCCCGAGATCACCTGCTGCTGCTGCCGCCTGCAGACCGCGAATGGCAGGATGGAAGCGATGATTGTAGCCGGCACGCAGCACCGTACCCGCAGCTGCCGACGCAGCCACCGATGCGGCGACCTCATCACGACTGCGTCCCAGCGGCTTCTCGCAGAGCACGTGGCGCCCGGCCGCCAGAGCGGCGACGGTAACGGCAGACAGTGCATCGTGAGTCGTCGACACGATGACCAGGTCGGCCTCGACATCCCGCACGGCTGCGGACCAGTCGGTGAGGGCTGCGACCCCGTAGTCACCGGCCAGTCCCCTTGCTGAGCTTTCCTCCACATCACACACGGCAACCAGACGAGTGCCGTCGTGCGCCGCTATCGCGGCGGCCCGTTTGCGGCCAACGCCACCGGCACCCACAAGCAGAACACGGTGCGAATTCTGTGCGCTCATGGCTTGATCCTGCGCACGGTGTAGAACTCCGTCTTCATGATCTGCTGCACGTCCATCCTCTCCCAATCGTCCCAGCCCACAGCCAGCATGCGACCCGTCAGACCTTTCGACCGGGGCGAGGCCAGATAGACGACGAGCTCCGCTGCGTGGCGCCCGGATGCACCACCCTCGGCAAGTTGCCGGCATGCCGCCTCGGACTCGATCCCGGCGCGTGCCCCGGCGGCGGCGGCCTGCTCCGTCATGCGCGTATTGACCGCCCCCGGTGAAATAGCATTCACCTGTACGCCGTGCTCTGCCACTTCCGCTGCGAGGGTCTCGGTGAAACGCACAATCGCCGCCTTGGAGGCCCCGTACGCGCTGAATCGCGGCCTTGGGCTGACGGCACCGCCACCCGACAGATTGATGATGCGCCCATGGCCACGAGCGATCATGCCGGGCAGCACCGCACGACAACACAGGAAACAACCACCGGCGTTGATGCTCAGGGTCTCCAGCCAGGCTTCCGGATCGACCTCGTGAGAGCGCCCCACGGGCCCGAGGACGCCGGCGTTGTTCACCAGAATGTCGACCCCACCCCAGGCAGCATCGACGCAGGCGACGGCACTGTCCACAGCCTGTCGGTTCGCCTGGTCCGCGGTCAGTGCCAGGCTGCGAGAGCCTGCATCGGATATCTCTGCGGCGACCCGCTCCACCTCGTCACGCGTGCGCGCCAGTACGGCCACATCTGCGCCCGCCGCCGCCAGCGCAAGGGCAATCTCACGCCCGATGCCACGGCCGCCTCCGGTCACCAGCGCGCGTCGATCCTGCAATTCCCCCATCTGCTTCTTCCTTCTGCTTCTTTCGAGGTCCGTCCCTGCATCTGTGGCGAAAGTAGCGGTCCTCAACACGGCAGAAAAGGTGGCCGCGTTGCGACCTCTGACCGATCTGTTACATTAGCAACCACTTCGACCGACCATTGCACCGACCATTGCACCGAACATTCCCCAGATCATTGCACCGGCAACTCAACTGACCGTTACCCTGGCGACTGCGCGAAGCTTCCCCCCTCTATGGCTCTGAGTGTAACCCAGTCCGATCCCCGCGCAGTCTGTCAGCGGATCAATGCAAGTGCCCCCGTCGATTTCCTGTTCGAAGGAGATCGTTCACGGTTGCACCCTGACAGTCGCCTCCCGTGGCGCATATCGCCCGAGCCGTTCTGGCTGACGCCGGATCAGCACGACATCCTGCTGCGTCTGGGTCCGGCGATCCACGCCTTCAACAAGGCCTGCAACCTGCTCTACCATCAGAGCGTCAAGGGACTGCAACCGGCCTTTGTGCATCAATATCTCGATGCCGGCAAGTTCGAACGTGCCATCGATCTGGCCCGGCTCAATCGCGTCAAGTCACATTTGCCCGTCGTTCTGCGTCCTGACCTGATCCTCACGGCCGACGGTGTGCGTGTTGCCGAGTTCGATTCGTTGCCGGGCGGCATTGGCTTTACCGCTCAGGTGACTGCCACATATGCCGACATCGGCTTTGATGTGGTGGGCGGCGCCGATGGTCTGATCGATGGCTTCTGCGAAGCCGTGACGCACGGCCTGGAGAGCGCCGGTGATTCCGGACCCGTCGTCTGCATCGTCGTCTCCGACGAGTCCGAAGCCTACCGCGAGGAGATGGTGTGGCTCGCCGCTGCCCTGCGCGACCGAGGCAAGTCCGTCCACTGTCGGCACCCGAAGGACCTGCACGTCGATGACACGGGCGTGCTTTTTGATGTCGATGGCACGCGCCTTCGCGCCGATGTAGCCTACCGGTTCTTCGAGCTCTTCGATCTGCCCAACATCCCCAAGGTCGAGTTCATCTCCTATCACGTGCGCAAGAATGCCGTACGCGTGACGCCACCGATGAAGGCGTTCCTTGAGGAGAAAATGTGGCTCGCCCTGTTCCATCACGCCCGCCTGCGCAACTTCTGGGACAAGGAACTGCCCCGCGACAGCCATGATCTGTTGCGCGACATCATCCCGCACACGTGGGTGCTGGACAGCACGCCGGCGCCACCCCATACGATCATCCCCGACCTGCACGTGGGCGGCCATGTGGTCTCGGACTGGAATGACCTGCAGCATCTGAGCAAGAAAGAACGTGAACTGGTGATCAAGCCCTCAGGGTTCACGGTGGATGCGCAACAGAGCAAGGGCGTCACCATCGGCCACGATGTTTCCGAAAGTGACTGGCAGGCGGCACTGCAGTCGGCGCTGCAATTGTTCGACACGTCGCCCCATGTGCTGCAGCAGTTCCACAAGGGAGCCCGGCTGCCGGCTCGCTACTATGACTTCGACTCTGACGAGATCAAGACGATGAATGGTCGGGCATTGCTGCGTCCGTATTACTATGTCATCGGCGAGGAGGTGCGACTCGCCGGCACGCAGTGTGTGGTTTGCCCCGCTGATAAGAAAATCCTTCACGGCATGATCGACGCCATTCTCGTCCCCACTGCCGTGCGCCAGCCTGCCAGCGAAAGCGCGACCTTCTGATGACGACTCTGCAGATCGAGCACACCCTCGTCGATGCCGACGGTCGCACCCTCGACGACAAGCTGGTATGCCTCAATGAAATCCTGCGTGGTCTGGGCCGCGTTCTCATCGGCTATTCCGGCGGCGTCGACAGCGCCCTGCTCGTCGTTGCGGCGCACCGTGTCCTGGGTGAAGATGCCATCGCCGTGACGGCGGACTCCGAGAGTTATGCTGAGGGCGAACTCGAAATGGCCGTCGACATCGTCCGCCGCTTCGGCGTCCGTCACCAAGTGGTGCACACGCGCGAACTCGATAACCCCGACTATGCGAGCAATCCCACAAATCGCTGCTATTTCTGCAAAACGGAATTGTTCGTGCACATGGAGGCTCTCGCCGCGGAGCTGCGCATCGACAACATGCTCTATGGCCACAACATCGACGACGTCGGCGACTTTCGGCCGGGCGCCACGGCGGCACGGGAACACGGCGTCCGGGCGCCCCTGAAAGAGGCCGGTTTCACCAAGGCCGATGTGCGTGAACTGGCCCGGCGCTGGGAGATCCCCGTGTGGAATCGGCCGGCAATGGCCTGTCTGTCCTCCCGTTTTCCCTATGGCACGCCGGTCACGTCCGAAGGCCTGCGGCGTGTTGATCGCGCCGAGACAGCCGTCCGGGCCGAGGGTTTTGGCTCACATGTCCGTGTACGCCATCACGGCGACGTGGCCCGCATCGAACTACCCGCCGAAGATCTGGAACGGCTGCTGGCGGACGCCGACCTGCGCGCTCGGCTGGCAGCAGCGCTGACCGAGCTTGGCTACGAGCGGGTCACGGCCGACCTGCGCGGCTTTCGTTCCGGCAGCCTCAACGAGGTCCTGAAAAAAGGTTCTGACGAGCCGGAACGTGCAGCCCACGAGAGTGTGCTCGACGCCGCCACCCGTCTGGGTGTCGGTACCGCCGAAACGGGTGCAGCGCGACAGATCACCTGGATCCGGCTGCCTGGTGCCAGCACTGCCAGACTCACCGACGAAGCATTGCGCACCAGGCTGGTCGCGGCCGCCGAAGCTGCCGGCGCCCTCTATGTCGCCCTCGACCTGACACCTCTGGCCTGAAGAGTTCTCCTCTTTGATTCGCGAGATCGTCCAGTACGGATCCAAAGTCCTGCGACGCAAGGCAGACCCCGTAGCCGCAGTGGACGACGACGTTCGCGCCCTGATTCGCGATCTGTTCGACAGTCTCGCCGAAGCTGATGGTGTGGGCCTGGCGGCGCCGCAGATCGGCGTATCGCGGCGGGTCATCATCGTCGACATCACCGGTACCGAGTCCAGCAGACCCCCGATTGCTCTGATCAATCCCGTCATCGACATCGGTCAGGGCATGGCGACAGCCGAGGAGGGCTGCCTGAGCATCCCGGAGGTGTACGGCGACGTTGCGCGCTACACCAACATCACCGTCTCCGCCATCGACCAGAACGGCGAGCCCTTCAAATTCGGTGCCGAGGGCTTCTACGCGCGGGTGCTGCAGCACGAAATCGATCATCTCGATGGCAAGCTGTTCATCGACTTTGTCGCCCCTCTCAAGCGCCAGTTGATGCGGGGTGCCCTCAAGCAGATCAAGAAGGAGGGGGAGCAATGGGACAAGCGGCACATGATCGCCTGATGGGGCTGTGGACGGCCGTTGACAATGCGGCGAGGCGCTGTTAATTTGTGCTCTCTGTATAGGAAGTACCGTACTTAAGTGTTGGGATCTGCATAAGTGTTGGGATCGTAGTTCAGCTGGTTAGAACGCCTGCCTGTCACGCAGGAGGTCGCGGGTTCGAGTCCCGTCGGTCCCGCCATATAAGAAGCCCCCGGGTGCGCCAAGCATTCGGGGGCATTCTTGTTATCGAACATGAAGGCTTGTTACCCTCGCCAAGGGTGATGCTGTTGGTCTCACGCTTGACCAGGCGCACAGCAGGCGTTTACCTGTGAGCCCCGCCTCACAGCCTCCTCAATGTGGATGTCTGGCTGAAGAAAGCGATTGAAGCGGGCGTCACACCCGGATACCAACGATCATCACACCTTGTGTATGATCTTTGATGAAATGCACGCCGTGATGCAGACCGCCCACAACCATCGTCTCAAGGTTACCGGCCACTGCGGCGCTACGGAGGGTATCAAGAACGCCCTCCGAGCCGGTTACGATACGATGGAACACGGCACCTTCATGGACGATGAGGCTCGCGAGTTGCTGCTGCAACGTGAATTGGCCTCTTTCGTCGAGCACGTCGGTTTCAGTCCGGTGGACGTCATCAAATGCGCAACCCGAACGGGGGCACAGATCATGGGTCGAGTCGACGAGTTCGGCACTGTGGAAGTGGGGAAACTGGCGGACCTGTTGGCAGTAGACGCCGTTCTGCAAATCGAGATCGCCGCTTTCGAGGACCACAGCCGTTTCATCGCGGTACTGCAGGGCGGGTTCGTCCGGGCAGGCTGTCTGGCGACAGTCTCCGTGACCGATGCCTCCCGGGTCCGCTGATCATGCGTCTTGGAGGTCCTCTCTTTCAGCCATACACAAGCCCGGCCGAGTGGGTCGCCGCGCTGCAGGCCAAGGGGTACCGCGCCGCTTTCTGCCCCGTTGGGCTCGACGCCGATGCCCAGGCCGTGGCTGGCTATCGTCAGTCTGCTGCTGCGGCCGACATTGTCATCGCTGAAGTGGGCGCCTGGAGCAATCCCATCAGTCCGGACCCCGTGATCCGTGGGGCAGCGATGGAGAAATGCTGCCAGAGCCTGGCCCTTGCTGAAGCCATCGGAGCTCGCTGCTGCGTCAACATCGTCGGCTCGCGTGGAGAAAAATGGGATGGTCCCCACGCAGGTGACCTGCTCGAGGAGACCTTCCACCTCATCGTCGAAAGTGTGCAGATGATCATCGATACCGTTGAGCCAGAGTCCACGTACTACACACTCGAAGCGATGCCGTGGATGTATCCCGATTCACCGGAGGCCTACCTGCGCCTGCTCCAGGCCATCGATCGGCCACACAACGCGGTACATCTGGATCCGGTAAATCTGGTAAACTCCCCGCAGCGCTATTTCGCCAATGATGTGCTGATCCGTGATTGTTTCGCCCAACTGGGACCTCACATTCGTTCCTGCCACGCCAAGGACATCCTCTTGCAGGATCATCTCACCGTACACCTCGACGAGGTCCGCCCCGGTACGGGTGCGTTGGACTATCGAACGTTCCTCACCGAGTTGGACAAGCTGGATCCGGACATACCATTGATGCTCGAACACCTCCCAAACGAGGCGGAATACGACGCCGCCGCACTGCACCTGCGAGACCTTGCGCGTGAGATCGGCTGCGCCCTGTGACCTGTTTCCAGGCGATCTCCTTTACGGCCCGTGAAACGGCAACCCTCGTCGACCGGCGGGAGGAACTGCCCCTGGCGGCCGACCAGGTCGAGGGAGTCACGCGGTTCACCCTGGTCAGCCCGGGCACCGAACTGGCCGGCGCCTACCTGGGCGAGCGCTTTCCCGCCTTTCCTGGATATGCCGCAGTGTTCCAGGTCGAAGCAGTGGGTGCCGAGGTAGAGCATGTCCGCCCGGGTGATCTGCTCTTCTGCATGGGCAACCATCAGGGGCGCCAGCGAGTCCGTGCCGTCGATACGGTACCCGTTCCGGTCGGCCTGGCAGCCGAACACGCCCCTTTCTGCCGACTCATGAGTGTCACCATGAGCACACTGCAAACCACCCTGGCACGGCCGCCGGCGACGGTGTTGGTGACGGGCCTGGGACCTGTAGGTCATCTTGCGGCACAGCTGTTTGGCGCCTACGGCTTCGACGTCATCGCAGTCGACCCCCTCGAGGCGCGTCGTCAGTGGGCGACAAGGGGCGGCATTGCACGTGTCTTCCCCAGCGTGCCGGTCGATGATCCCGCAGTTACCCGCAAGGTCGCCTTGCACCTCGAGTGCTCCGGACACGAACAGGCGGCGCTCGATGGCTGTCGTGTCGTGATGAAGAAGGGGGAGGTCGCCCTTGTCGGTGCCCCATGGTCTCAGCGGGTCGATATCCAGGCACACGAATTTCTTCGCGAGATCTTTTTCAACTACATCGTGCTGCGCTCGGGGTGGGAATGGGAATTGCCGCACCACACGACGGACTTTCGCAGGGGCAGCATCTTCGGCAATTTCGCTGAGGCTTTGCGCTTGCTGAGCACGGGCAGGATTGCCCTCGACGGCCGGTATGAAGTGCTGGCCCCAGCCGATTGCCAGAGCGTGTTCCAGGATCTGATGCACCGGCGGGCGAGCACTCTCTTTCAGGTCTTTGACTGGAGCGCCTGAAGGCTCACGTTGAGGGCATGGAAGTCAGATCCCCGGTTCGCCGGGGCAGACGTTGACGATCTGCGGTTGTCCACGCGAACTGCCATGAACATCGACCAGCTGGAGCAGGTCCGATCCCGTGGCTGCCGCCGGTATTGATGCAGGCAGGGGGATCGAGATCTGGGCAGACGAAGGGGATCTGCTGATCTTCAACCCGATGGCCCTGCACTCGGGCCCGGGTGACGCCACAGCGCAGCCGCGTTATGGCAGGAACTGCGCGAGGCCAAATTCGGCGACGGAGTTCCCGATTCCCTGCGTCAGAATCTGCCGGAGGACATGCGGACTTTGCTGGAATGGTGACTTGCGCGGTGTCAACGCAGACGGTTCGTGTTTGTCCGAAACGCATTCCAGCCTGATCTTCCCAACACGATGCGTTCCCATCCGAAGCCAGAGAGAAGTTCACAATGGAAGACGTTCCGAAGCTACCCGATGAGCACCTCGAAAAAGCCAAGGAGATGATTTCAAGGCACCGCACGAAGAAAAACTGCAAACGCTGTTATGACCGTGGCTACCAGGGGATCAATCAGCTCAACATGGTGATCACCTGTCACAGGTGTGTGGACGAAGACAAGGTCACGCAGGAGTGGCAGGCGTATGTGCGGGATACACCGGCCCTGTCTGAGATCTACGGGGACTACTTCGAGTCGGCAGAGGAGGCCACCGACGAAGAGAAGCCGGAGCCCACACCGGAAGCCATCCGCCGGGTCGCTGCTGCAAATCGTGGCCGCGATCACAAGGGGGCGCAACGCCATCGCTCCGTTGGCCGATAGGCCTCGAAGAGAGATCGCCGGCATGGCAGAGCCCGGTGGTGATGCTGCGCAGTTCAGCAACGGGCGTTGTCCCTGGCAGTGATCGATGAAGAGCGGGCCGTCGATGGCACCGAGGTCACGATTGTCCGGGCGAAGAGGGCGGTGGATCTGCCCGTGTGCACTTCATGGACTTTGGCATGCCACCTGAGTTGATCGACGTATTCCTCGTGCAGATCCGGGATCGCGCCCGCGAGGCTCTGTGCCGATCGATCTGGGTATGAACTGGGTGCCGCCCGCTGGGTGTCGAGGGCTGATCTTCGACTGCGATGGCACACTGGTCGATTCGATGCCGCTGCACTTCCAGGCGTGGACGACGGTTCTCACGCGTCACAGTCTGGAACTCACCGAGCAGCGTTTCTATGAATGGGCCGGAGCACCCATCGATGAGATCATCCGTCGTCTGGCCGATGAGAAGGGGGCAACCGTAGATGCCGCCGCCATCGGCGCCGAGCGAGATGCCTGTTTTCACAGCTATCCCGAAAGCTCGTTGCGACCGGTAGAGGCGGTCGTCCGCATCGCACGACGTTTCCACCAGCGCCTGCCCATGGCCGTCGCCACGGGCAGCACCGCCGCTTCCGCGGAAACATCGTTGCGTGCCATCGGGGTCTTTGAGCTGTTTGACGCTCTGATCTGTTCACGGGATGTGGGTCGCCCCAAACCGGCGCCGGATGTCTTTCTTGCTGCGGCAGCGCGAATTGGCGTACCGCCCGGTGACTGCGTCGCTTTTGAGGATGGTGACGCCGGACTCGAGTCGGCCCGGTCGGCAGGGATGCACGTGGTGGACATCCGCCCCTGGTTGCCGCGCCATTCTTGCTGAAAATCCCCTCCTCACCAACGAGATCCCATGCTGGTCCACATCACTCGCCACGGTCAGGTCCTGCCCGCCGGCGCCGACACCTGGTCCCACGCCGACTACCCGCACGGCGATCCGCCACTGAGCAGACTGGGCCACCAACAGGCTCATCTTCTTGGAAAACGTCTGGCGACACTCGGATTCCAGGGACGCATCTACAGCTCTCCGTACCGCCGCACGGTGGAGACCGCCTGCGCCATTGCTGATGTTGTTGGTGTCGATGTGGAACCGGCAGCGCCACTGCGAGAAATCGTCAAGAAGGCGGAGCAGATGCAGGGCTTTGTCGGCATGACCGGGCCATTGCTGGCCACAGTTCACCCGAGGATCATGGTGCCGGGTGACTTCCACGATGAATGGTGGACGACGGGCGCCGAAACCGACGCCGCTGTTGAGGCTCGCGTAGCGCCATTCGTCGATTCACTGCTTGGTGGCAGTGATGACGTGTTGCTCGTCGGTCATGGCGCCTCCACGGGCGGCGTGATCGATCATCTGCTGCGCAAGTTTGCCCCGCAAGAGATCCGTGAGCCGACACCGGGGTGGAATTGTGCCCTGACAACGTTCCACAATACGGACAGCCTGCGAATGCTGACCCGAATGGACGCCGAGCATCTGCCGGAAGACCATGTCACGTCGAATGCACAGTCTCGAGCGGACGTTGTGAAGTCTGCCAATGCTCAGGGCTGAGTAGAATGTGGAATATCGCGAGGAATCCTCATAGGTTTGTCCGTTGCAGGTTTCTTGCACGTCGTATGTTCACCCGAGGAGAGTCTGATGGCTCGCAAGATCTGGTTTCTGCTGGTGGCAATTCTTGCGCCTGCGGCGTCTGTGTTGCCCGCAGCCGCGCAATCACCTCCGACGGACCTGACAGAACTCAACCTCGAGGAAATTCTCTCGCTGCATATCCGCCGCGCCGGAGGCAGCCCCGACAACAGCCGCTGGTCGATGGGATACCACTTTGTCTGGGCCCGTTTTGATGGCAACCGTGATGGCACCGAGGATGTGCCGCTTGAGCAGGTCATCTTCCGCCCGGGTGAAGAGACACGTACGGCGGACAACTTTCCTGTTGTGCCATTGGAGATCAGCCAGCGGGCGCACCTGTTGGAAATCGGCTTCGCGGCCACCGAGCGGCTCAGTCTGCGCCTGCTCATCCCATTCATCTCCCAGGAAACCGATCACCGCAGCGTAGTCCCGGAGTTTGAGTCCTTCCGAATCTCCTCTTCCGGTGTGGGCGACGTCATCCTGTCGGCGTCGTCTCCCGTGTGGAACGTCGGATCCCATTTCCTTCTGGCTACGGCGGGTCTCAGCCTGCCCGCAGGGTCAATCGATGAGACCGGCCCGACGCCGCGTGACGCGACGAAGGACACCCAGTTGCCCTACACGATGCAGATCGGTTCGGGCACGTTTGATGTGACACCCGGGTTCGTCTATTCGGGGGGTACCGAGGCTCTGCGCTGGGGCGGCGAGTTACGCGGCACGCTGCGCCTTGGTGACACGGATCGGGACTACACGCTGGGCAACCGCCTTGCGGCGACGGTGTGGGCCAGACGTCCTGTGACCAACTGGTTCGAACCGTCTGCAGCTCTGGTCGCACAGCGCTGGGGACGGATCGACGGGGAAGATGTCTCCTTGCGTGTGGATGCAGCGGACGCACCATCGCCGTTCCCGTATCCGGCAGCGGTGACGGATCCAGCGAAATTCGGCGGCACGAAAGTCGTCGCGCAGATCGGTGCCGTCTTGTGTCTGCCCGGGTACAGCTTTGATCGCTACACAGTGGATCTCGACTTCGGGATCCCTGCCTACCAGAACCTGAACGGCCCGCAGCCGAAGGAAATCTGGCGCATCGGCGCCGGCTGGAGCTGGAAGCTCTGAAGCCTGCCCGCCAAACGCGCTTCACATGCGGCTGGCATCGTGCCTTGTTGCCGCTGTTCGTCGGTCTGTGCCTGCTGGTCCGAGCCCCTGATGAGGCCATCGCCCAGAAACCGCTGGAGGCGGAGGAATACGCTGCCAAGACGGCCTTCATCTATGCCTTTGCCAAATTTGTATCCTGGCCCTTCGATACAGTCGACGCAGCAGACACCTCGTTTGTGATTGGTGTCACAGGAAAGCCCGAACTGGCCGAGAGCCTTGGGACGCTGCTCGGCAAACGAATCCACGCCCGTGCTGTACGCTCCTACGTGCGGGCCGACACGTCGGCATTTGCTCCCTGCCAGGTGTTGATCTGTGGCATCGATGACCTGCAGATGCTCTACAGGGCGGATCCGCACTTTCTCCACGCCGTCCTCACCATCGGCAACGACGCCGGGTTCGCCGAGGCTGGCGGCGTCCTGGAACTGACCTTCGTTGATGAGCATCTCGGCTTCATCGTCAACCGCGCCGCCGCCCGGCGTGCGGGTCTGGAACTGAGCGCCAGCCTGTTCAATCTGGCGGCCCGGGTGATCGACGCCGACGGCCGCGATCCCCAGCCGTGATCGCCCGCCTCAGGAATCTGCCGTTGCATCGTAAGTTGACGGCGATCATCGTCGTCACGACCGTCGCAGCCATCCTCATGGCGTCCATCGCCACCGTCGCCTACGAGGTCTACACTTTTCGCAGCTTCATGACGAGTGAGTTGGCCACGACAGCTGCCGTGGTTGGCGCCAACGGCACGGCCGCTCTGCGCTTCAACGTGCCTCGTGATGCGGAGGCGACGTTGTCATCCCTGAAGAACAAGTCCCATGTCAGCTCGGCCTGTTTCTTCACGCCCGCCGGGGAGTTGTTCGCCGCATACTTCGCCCCAGGGTACGAGCCGACCATGCCGTCCATGCCTTTGCGTGAAGGCATCGAGTTCACCGACAATGAGATGCTGGCAGTCCAGCACATCTACCACGACGGCGACTTTGTCGGCAGCATCCGGAACCTGTCAATGGCTTTGAGACACTGGCGACGAAAATTTAGTGACGTATTACTTCGGTTGGCTCGT
>JAQCJA010000043.1 GCA_027593305.1 bacterium | reverse complement strand
AGGCGTGGCTCGATGCCTGCGCGGGTGTCCACGTCGTCAGCATCGGCCATGCGGTTCCCGAAGTCGTTGCCGCCATGGAGGCGCAGGCGCGCAAGGTCTGTTTCACCTACGCGCGCTTCCTGACGCAACCGCAGATCGACCTGGCCGAACGCATCGCGGCGCTGGCACCGGGCGATCTGAACCGGGTGTTCTTTGTCTCCGGTGGCTCCGAGGCGACGGAGTCGGCCATGAAGATCGCCCGCAAGTATCACGTGGAACGGGGCAAGTCGTCGAAGCACAAGATCGTCAGTCGCTGGCAGAGCTGGCATGGCAACACGGTGGGGGCGCTGTCGATGTCGGGCCGCACACCCTGGCGCAAGGATTACGAGCCGTACCTGCTCGACTTTCCCCACATCCTTCCCCCGTACCCGTACCGGTGCCCGTACTGCCGGGACACCGGCGTCTGCAACCTGAACTGTGCTGATGATCTGGAGCGCGTCATCCACCAGCAGGGGGCAGATTCCATCGCCGCCTTCATCGCCGAGCCGATCCTGGGGACGTCGTGTTGCGGACTGGCGCCGCCGCCCGACTACTTCCCACGGATCCGAGACATCTGCGATCGCCACGACGTGCTGATGATCGTCGATGAGGTCGTTACCGGCTTCGGTCGGACGGGGCTCAACTTCGGCATCGAGCACTTCGGTGTTGTGCCCGACATCATGGCCACCGGCAAGGGCTTGAGCAGCGGTTATACGCCGATCGCAGCCACCGTCGTGCGCGAGGAAATCTATGACGCGATCTACGCCAAACAGACCAGCTTCGCTCACGGCCACACCTATGGTGGCAATCCACTGTCGTGCGCTGTGGCGCTGGCGGTGCAGGACTACATTGCCGCGCACGATCTCGTCGATAACTGTCGGCGCATGGGCGAGCGCATGCTGGCTGGATTGCAGCCACTGCTGGACAACCCGATTGTCGGCGCCGTGCGCGGAAAAGGCCTGCTCACCGGTGTCGAATTCGTCGCCGACAAACAGACCAGGGCTCCCTTCGCGCCGCAACAGGGCGTAACGGCAGCGGTTGTGGATCGAGTGTTTGCGCGCAACGTGTTGATCATGCCCGGCGCGCCGGGTCTGGTGGATGGCGTCGCTGGCGATCACATCGCCATCAGCCCACCCTTTACCGTGAACGAGGCGCAGGTGGATGAGACGGTGCGCGCCGTGACGGCGGCGGTGGCAGAAACGGCGCGGGATCTGGGCTACTGAGCTCGAGGTTTCAGGCGTAGCCCTTAGGGTCGCTTGCCGCGGTTGCGGTGCCGGTCCTTCTTGCGTGGCTTGGCCTTGTCAGCCGCTTCACTTGAGGGACCCTTGCGATGCTTGCTTGGCTTGCTCGTCTTGCTCGGCTTGCTGGCCTTGAACTCTTTCTTGCCGCCGTATTTCTTGGCGCCTTTGTCCTTCCCGCCCTTGCTCTTGTCACCCCCACTTTTGTCGCTGCGAGTCTTGTCACCAGTCCAGTGGTCGCGACTGGCATGGTCGCCAGGAGTGTCGTCGCCTTTGGGCCGGTCAACTGTGGGCCGGTCAACTGTGGACCAGTCACTTCTGGGTCCGTCGCTTCTGGGTCGATCACCCGTGGGTCGGTCGCCCGTGGGTCGGACGCCAGTGGGGCTATTACCAGCGGCCTGATCATTGCTCGTGTTCCCCTCGGCAACGGAGAGCCGCAGGTTATGGCCACGGACCCGGACCTTGTTGAGTGATTCGAACAGTTCGCTGCGCATGCCCTCCGGCAGATCGATCGTGCTGTAGTCGTCGCGAATGTCAATCCGACCGATCTGAGAACCTGTGAGGCCTGCCTCACTCGTGATTGCCCCCACGAGGTTGCCTGGCTCGACGTCGTGGTTGCGACCGACCTCCACGCGGAAACGCTCCATACCCCTGCCAGGCGCCTGGGGCGGTTTGCCATGGGCGGGCCTGCTGCTGGCAGCAGATCCTGGCCGCTCCTCCATCGGCGGCCGGTCTTCCTGACTCCGGCTCCGACTCTGGCCCTGGCTCGGGCTGTGGTCGGCGCGCCGGGGGTTGGTGCGGGCGTGGTCCAGGTCGGCTGCCAACAGCAGTGGCTCATCACCCTGCACCATTTTTGCCAGGGCTGAGGCGATGTCCACGGCGGGAACGTTGTGTTCCTGGCGGTACTGCTCAAGGATCATGCGGAAGATCCCCAGATCTTCAGAGGCCAGAACTTCGGTCAATGCTTCTTTGAAGCGGTCGATGCGCTGATCGTTGATCGCCTCTGTCGACGGCAACTCCAGCAACGCGATCTTCCGCTTGGTGGCCCGCTCGATCGTGTAGAGCAGTCGACGTTCCCGCGGTGCGACAAAGAGAATGGCCTTGCCCGTACGCCCGGCGCGACCCGTGCGGCCAATGCGATGGATGTAGGCTTCGGCATCGGCAGGAATGTCGAAATTGATCACGTGACTGATGCGATCGATGTCCAGCCCACGGGCGGCCACGTCGGTGGCAACAAGGATGTCCAGTTTTCCCTTCTTCAACTGATCGACGGTCTTCTCCCGCCGGTTCTGCGGCATATCGCCGCTGAGTCCGGCGCTGGCATAGCCGCGGGCCTCCAGCTTCTCGGCAAGCTCGACGGTCATGATGCGTGTGCGCACGAAGATCAGCACCCCATCGAATGTCTCGGCTTCGAGAATACGGGTCAGGGCATCGATCTTGTGCTCTTTGCCATTCACCATCCAGTGATACTGACTGATGGCGGCGGCGGTGACGGAACTCTCCTTGACGGCGATGTGCTCGGGATTGCGCAGATGTCGTTCAGCGATGCGCCGGATCGGCGCCGGCATCGTAGCCGAGAACAGGGCCGTCTGCCGCTCCGATGGCGTCTGCTCCAGGATCCACTCGATGTCGTCGATGAAGCCCATGTTCATCATCTCATCGGCTTCGTCCAGCACCAGACAGCTCAGCTTGTCGAGGCGCAGCGTCTTGCGGCGCATGTGGTCCATGACACGCCCCGGCGTGCCCACCACGACATGTACGCCACGCTTGAGCGAGCGCAACTGGCCGTCATAGGCCTGCCCACCGTAGATCGGCAACACATGAAAACCCGGCAGATGCGCCGCATACCGCTGAAAGGCCTCAGCCACCTGGATGGCCAGCTCACGGGTTGGTGCCAGCACCAGCACCTGCACCTCCCGCCGGGCCAGATCGATCCGCGACAACAGGGGCAGAGCAAAGGCTGCCGTCTTGCCCGTGCCGGTCTGCGCCTGGCCGATGACATCACGCCCGGCAAGAATCAGCGGAATCGTGGCCCGCTGGATCGGCGTAGGGATCTCATAGCCGACCTCTTTCAGTGTCTTGAGAACGGGTGCGGCCAGGGACAGTTCCTGGAACGTCGTGCCGGCTTCTTCAGTCATGCGTCTGGCTTGCTTTCTTCATCCGGGGGGTAGAACACCTCGGCGTTGTGTGTTGGCTGGTAGCCGATCTCGCGACGCGGGATCTCGAGATCGAAAATGTTATAGGTGTTGGCGGAAACCACGAAGTAGTGAGCGCCGCGTGGGAGATCCCCATTTTTGTATGTTGCGTAACATGCGTGCACAAAACGGGCAGCATCCTCCTGATGACACCACAGTGCAAAGTACCCACGCTCCCGGGACATTTCGTTGCGGGCATTGATACCGCCCCAACGGGCGGCGACGGCACCATGTCCGGCAGCGCCCACCCGGCGACACCACTGTTCGACATAGGCCTTTTCCGCACCATAGTCGTTGGTGGGGCAGGCGTCGATGGAGGAGCGCACCTGTTCGGGCGGCCGGTCGAGATCGGCAAAACGGCGTTCCGCCCAGATCGACCATGGCCTTTCATCTACGCTGTAGGCCCCATCACAGGCATGTACCGAACTGGATGCCACCATCAAAGGTACGGGATCCTGCAGTAATAATGCCTCGAAGACGAGATCACTCATGGCGTTCATCGCCGTCAGGGGATTTTTCCGGGCCAGATAGACGACCAGATCCCGGCCCTGCATCAGGCGCGCGAGTTCCTCTGGGTGGGCACTGATGTCGAGATCGACGCAGTCGCGCTGGGCATCCGCTGCAGTGGCCCTGTCCACGGCTCCGGGAAGATCGACAGAGGTGATCCGGTAGCCGGCATCGAGGCGCGGCAGGTACGTCCGCAGGCCGGCGCCGATGTTGCCACGGCCACCGATAAGAAGCACGTCGATGGCGCCGGATGAGGGGTTCGGGGGCATGGGATCTCTCAGGTTGGAGGGGAGCAAGAGATACCAATCCGGCGGCAGTCGCGCAATCGACGTCCAGACAAGGATCCAGACAAAGAAAGGGCGGCCGGAGTAGCTCTCCGACCGCCCAGATCTCTGTATCAGGTCTTTTGTGATGCCTACCTGCGGCCGCGCATCCCCCGGCCGCCGGCGCGGCTGATACTCGGCCGCTCGTAGTCCGCATCGAGATGATTGGCGACGCCATCCCCGTCATGATCCGCAGCCAGATCATTGACGCCGTCACCATCGCTGTCCATGTAGGTCCCCGGACCGCCGCTGACGCTCCGGCGACCATGCCCCATGGCTGCCCGGGCTCCACTTGTCAAACCGCCGTGGTTCATGATGCCGTCACCGTCCGTATCCGGACCCAGGTCGTTGATGCCGTCGCCATCCTCATCGACAAAGCCCCGGGCGCCATGCCCCATGCCGCCAGAACTGGGTCGCACGTAATCGTCATCCAGGTGGTTGGCGATGCCGTCGCCGTCCGTATCCGGCGCCAGATCGTTGATGCCGTCGCCGTCGGCGTCGATGAATTCGCGCGGACCATGACCGACACCCATCCCGGGCCGGACGAAATCCGCATCGTCATGGTTGAGGATGCCATCGCCATCGACGTCGGCGAAGACGGGGACCTGACGGGTCTCGAGAGCCTCCGGGGGTTGGGCGATGGCGGCCCCGGCAAGCAGGGCGACGGCGCTGAGCGAGAGTGCGAAACGTGTCATGGTGTGCCTCCAGCGGTGGGAGTGGCGCCGGCCTGATGGCCGGCAGGACCTGCGTCACTCTCCCTATCGCAAGGGTCGTGCCAGGACCTCACCGGGACTTCTGTAGGCCCTGTAAATTCCACGATTACAGTCAGTTGTGATGGTCTTTACAGACACGGCCGTGAGCCGGCATGCCGCCGTGAGCCGGTGGCGTCGACGAATCGGTCGAGGATTTCGACGAAAACGTCGAAGCCGCCGGATCGGAAGCTACTTCAGGCCGTACTTCCTCAGCTTGTAACGGAGGTTGCGCTCTGTGAGGCCGAGCAGTTCGGCGGCCCGGCTCTGAACACCACCAGTTTTATGCAGAGCGTCATGGATGGCCTGTCGCTCCAGCGCCTCGACCTGATCCGGCAGATGGACGGCGTCAGACGAGACGTCACCGCCAGCCGTGGGGATCTCGATGCCACCGTCGGCGCCACCGGCGAGCACCTCGGGGGGCAGGTCCCGCGTTGACAACTGTGGCTCCCGGGCCATGACGATGGCCCGCTCAAGGATGTTCTGCAACTCGCGAACGTTGCCGGGATAATCGTAGCGCATAAACGCATCCATGGCCTCGCGTGACAGGCCTGCCAGGGGTTTCCCGTTCTCGGCACTGTAGCGGGCCAGGAAACTGTCGATGAGGACCGGGATGTCACGGCGTCGGTGGCGCAGCGGTGGCAGCGCTACGGTGACAACATTCAGCCGATAGTAGAGATCCTCACGGAAGCTCCCGTTGCGTGTCATCTGGCGCAGGTCGCGGTGTGTGGCGGCGACAACGCGGACGTCGACGGGCACCGCCCGGGTGCCCCCCACTCGCTCCACGAGGCGCTCCTGCAGGACCCGCAGCAGCTTGATCTGAGCTGCCGGCGGAATCTCGCCAACTTCATCGATGAACAGCGTGCCGCCTTCGGCCTGTTCGAAGCGTCCCCTGTGCAAGGCGGCGGCACCGGTAAAGGCGCCCTTCTCGTGGCCGAAAAGTTCGCTCTCCATCAGGCTCTCGCTGAGGGCGGCGCAGTTGACGGGCACAAAGGGCCCGTCGCGGCGCGGGCTGGCGGCGTGTACCGCTCTGGCAACCAGTTCCTTGCCGGTACCGCTTTCGCCGAGAATGAGGACGGTTGCCTGGCTCGCCGCGGCGCGGGCCGCCGAATTGAGGGCCAGTTCCATGGCGGGATGATGCCCTCCAGGCGGGCCCCATCCCCAACTTCGGCCAGGCGCGCTTTCATCTGCCGGTTCTCAGACACCAGGTGGTGGCGCTCGAGGGCGCGGTCGACAATGACGTCGAGGGCATCGAGATCGACGGGCTTCTCGAGATAGTGAAAGGCGCCCTCCCGCATGGCATCGACGGCGCCCGTGACGCTGCCGTAGGCGGTGACCAGCACCACCTCGGTGTCGGGGTTGCGCTGGCGCGCCGCTTCCAGGACCGCCATGCCATCCATACCCGGCATGCGGAAGTCGGTGAGGATGAGATCGATGACCTCTTTGTCGAGTACGGCGAGACCGGCGCTGCCGGAGTCGGCCACGTGGACTTGAAAGCCGCGCTTGCGCAGGTAGCCGGCCAGGGCCTCACGCTGCGTGGCTTCATCATCGATGATGAGCAGTGTCTCGCTGCGCTGGATCTCACTGCGCTGGGGGTTGTCGTCGTTCATGCATCGGTACCGGGCGTAAGGGGTAGATGAATGGTGAAAGTACTGCCCCGGCCGAGTTCGGTGTCGACGTCGACGCGACCACCGTGTTCGGCAACGATGCGCTGCACGAGGGACAAACCGAGTCCGGTACCGGTGGATTTGGTGGTGTAGTACAGGTCAAAGATGCGTTCGCGTTCCACCGGAGCGATGCCAGGGCCATCGTCGTTAACAGCAATGACGACACCATGGACCGTGCGCCGTCCCTGCAGTCGGACGCCCCCCCCTCCACGGTCGTCCGTCATACTGGCGACGGCATCGATCGCATTGACCAGAAGGTTGAGCACCACCTGACGCAGTTGGGCGCCATCGATACAGGCGTGACCGACGCCGGCGACATCGACGTCGATGGGCACACCACGCTCGCCGCCGCTGTGGCGGGCAAGACTCGCGGTTTCGACAAGCAGGGCCTCCAGATCGGCATCCACAAACTGCAGCGCCGGAGGACGTGCCAGTTCGAGAAACTGGCGGACGATGTCATTGACGCGTCCCACCTCGTCACGGACGGTGCCGATCAGCTGTGTGTATTCCCCGGTGTCGGTGGTCGGCGTGAACTCCCGCTGCAGTCGCTGGGCAATGACGGCGATCGCATTGAGCGGGTTGCGCACCTCGTGGGCGACTCCCGCCGCCAGTTCGCCCATGGCTGACAGCCGCTCCCGACGGTGCAGGTTGGCTTCGAGCGCACGTCGTTCGCTGAGGTCCTGAATGACGGCGACCGCCGTCTGCAGCGCGTCCGGACCGCCCGGCAGCAATGACAGGGACACGGACAGATCCACAGCACGGCCATCACGGGTACGGCTCCGGCAGGCCTCCCCGCGCAGTTCACGCCCTTCGGCCAGTGTGCTTTCCAGAAAGTCGCCCAGTTGCCCCATCGTCTCACCGGCGCCGGCGCCAAGGGCGGCAACGGCATCGACACCAAACAGGACTTCCGCCGCCCGATTCCACAAACAGATGCGGCCGTTGGCATCGACGGCGACGACGGCATCGGCCATATCCTCGAGAAGGCGACTGGAAGTGGTCTGGATCCGCGTATGGGCCTCGTTGAGCAGCACGTAGTTCTGCCGGATGGTGATCAGCGCCACCAGGCCGACGCCGACGACGGCCAACAGTCCCGCCCAGATGGCCAGCCGCCGACGGCTGCGGGCCTCGGCAACGGTCATGGCCTCGGCGACCAGGCCCATCCGGATCAGCCCCCGGTCGTCGGCGTCGACGCGGAAGGGCAGGACCGTCTCGAAGAGGTCCGTCGTCTCCCCCTCCACCCAGCGGGAGCGTGCTCCGTCGGTCTCGAGGGCGGCCTCCAGAAACGGATCCCCGACGAGCCGTGTCATGGCCACGACGCCGCGCGAGGCGAGCACGACGCCTTGCCGGTCCTGTAACACCAGGTAGGCGATGTCATCACGTTCACCGATGTCCTGCATCAGGCGGCCGATGCCGGCATCGCGCCGGAAGGCCAGCATCTGCGCCGCATCGATCGTCGCGACGATGGCGCCCCCGCCCTGACGGCGCACACCAACGGAGTAGCGCTCACCCGCGTCCAGGCCCACCTCCCGGGCACCGATGATCGCCTCCTCGGCACCTGCCAGTAACTCGGTGATGCCCGCCGGCGGGTCGCCGGATTCTCCCAGCGGAGCAGCAGGATCGCTGGACGCCTGGCGTGCGCCGGCGTCGGTGAACGTTTCGATTCTGTAGAGCCCGGTCTCTCGCGCCAGGCGCACCAGCATCGAGTCCGACAGCGGCTGCACGCCGTCGAGTTCCCGCAGCAGGCGCGCCTGGCCCATGAGCCGATCGGCCGTGACTCCCTTGACCTGGGCGTCGGCACGGATCGCGTTTTCGCCGGCGCGGGCGATGGTCTCCACCAGAAGGGAGGCACCCACCTCCATGGCGTCAGCGATCACGCGGCGCGCGGCGCGCAGTTCGTTGAAAGCCAGCGCCGCCAGCAGCGCCACCAGCACGGCGCCGAGGGCGGCCAGGTAGCGCAGGCGCAGAGTTCGGGGCCGGGAACGGATGGGGGCACCAGCGGGTCGGCGAACGTCCCGTGTCAGAAGCCGACCTCCAGCGTCAGCGACAGCAGGCGCAGCGATGTGTCATAGAAGGGATCGTTGGAGGACACGGAGACCACCGACGCGCCGAACTTCAGAGCCGCATCGGTTGCCGGCGCCGGCGCATGGATCTCGCGGGACAGGTGCAGGCGCAGGCTGATTCGCCGGTCGCTTCTTGTTTCACCCAGGGGCAGCCCATCCAGATCAAGGGCGGGGCGACCCGCGTAGTGTCGTCTGGCCGCCTCGCCGATGAGAACCGCTTCGAAACGGCGGCGCAAATGCTTCAGAGTCATGCGCAACGCTGGCCCGTCGTGACCATAGTCGTCATCGAACAACTCATCGACTGGCTCGTAGTCGTCCGCCGGACGATACCGCGACAGGCCCGTCCACAGGGAGCGCAACGAGTACTGCAGCTGCAGACCCGTGCCAGCGCCCAGAGACTGGGCCACCTTCAACCACATCGAGGCCAGGATCTGCGAACCCGAGCCGCTGGAGCGTGACCAGACCGATGTGGAGTCCGCCGTGCTGTTGCGCATGTAGGCCTTGATACCCGCCTCGGTACCGGCAACGAGGGTGGTACCCGACGCCAGAAAGCGGCTGATTTCTGCCCAGGCTGTGGGCTCGACATAACTGAAATCGCCGGCGTGGCGATAGTTGCGCAGGGCCAACCCGGTGTGGCCGCGGAGCATCAGCGTCGGCCGCAGGTAGCGCCGCAATGCCACCGTGGCGCGTGTTTCCAGGTACTCCCGGTAGTCGTAGGCGGCCCGGCTCGCACGCAGCGTCGCCTGCAGGTCGCCCGTGAGGCGCTGGTGGCTGCCGCCGCTACGGGATGAAGTCAGGCCCAGGGTATGGGTCTGCGTGAACAGATCCTCGTAGTCGCCATAGAGGTCGACCCGACCGGTGTAGTAGCCAGCCATACGGGCGCCACCGAGGTCCACATCGAAGGCCAGTTGCTGGATCTTCTCACTGCGCTCACTCCGGCTCTGGAAGAGATTGTTGGTCCACGCCGTGGTTGCGTAGGCGCGCAACGTCACGGGACTGGCCGCGTCGGCGCGGACGTTGCCGGCCAACAGGATCAGGATAACGGTGGCGACATGGGAGACACCCGGCCGTCGTGGCATGTCCATCACTTGCCGCGCCCGTGGCCTCGCCTGGGACCGTGGTCCTCGTCATCGCCACGACGGGGCATTTCATCTCGCGGCATGCGGCGGCCGTGCAGGCGCAACGTGCCCAGACCATCGAGGGCGTCCATGCCACCGCGCAGGGCGCGGCCGTCGGCGATGCCGTCACCGTCCTCATCAATGAACAGATCCACAGCGCCGCGTCGGCCGTTGTCCGCCCAGAGGTCGTGCATGCCGTCGCCATCCCGATCCATGAACCGGGTGACCTCCATGCCGGCACCCTCGTCGATGCGGCCAAAGCGCCAGCCATCCAGACCGTCGCGCACCTCGACACCGGTGATGTCGTTACGGCCATCGGCGTCCGCATCCAGCACGTTGTCACAGACACCGTCCGCATCGGCATCGAGGGTGCGCCCATCGAGGTCGTTGATCCCATCACCATCGGCATCGCGGAAGTGATCGTTGCGGCCATCACCATCCGCGTCGTCGAAGGGAAAGTGGTGTGTATAGGTCTGCTGCGTGACGTCGTTGCGGCCATCGCCGTCGGCGTCGCGGAACCGGTCATTGCGGCCGTCGCCGTCGGCGTCGACGTAACCGATGACGGCGATGGGCGTCGAATCGTCAGCAAGGACCGCGGTGGCGGTGGCCAGCAAGGTGGCGATGATCAATGTCGTGCGCATGGGGTCCCCTCGATACCTTCCAGGTCTCTGTATAGAATAACGCAAGAAACGTACCCGGCCCGTCTCCTCTGAGCCCGCGGCAGTGGCGCTGATCTGTTCGACCATTTCGTCGACACCCGTCCCAATGTGGACCGAGTCCCTCCTGCCAGCGACATTGCCCGTCCCGGAAAGAGAAAGGAACGTCGCGTGAAGATCACAGATGTGCGTGTCACTCAACCCCTGCCGGCGGGCATGCCCACGGGCTGGCGGGGCTCAATGGGTCAGATCGTCGTCGCTGTCGACACCGACGCCGGTCTCACCGGCTATGGCATCGGCGGCGGCGGCGCCGCCGCGACGCATGTCATCCAGCGGGAACTGCGGCCGCTGCTGCTCGGCGCTGATCCGGGACCGATCGAACAGCTCTGGGAGCAACAGTACCGGGCGACGTTGGCCTATGGTCGCAAGGGTTTGGTGATCATGGCTCTCAGCGGCGTTGATCTGGCCCTGTGGGACCTGCGCGGCAAAACGGCGGGTGTGCCCGTGGCGCAATTGCTGGCCTCGACACCGGCGGCGGATGTCGTCGCCTACGCCACCGTCGGCATGGCCGGAGATGACCCCGGTGTCGGCATCGACCGGGCTCTTGGCGAGGGGTACCGCGTCATCAAACTGGCGCTTGGGAGTTTCGCACTGCCGGGGGACGCTGAACAGGTGGTCCGGGCCGTGCGCGACGTACGCGGGCGTGTGGGCGCGGATGTCACGTTGATGGCCGATGCTGCCATGGCGTGGACCGATGGTCCCGCCGTACTCAAGCTGGCGCAGGGGCTGGTCGAATACGACCTGGGTTGGCTGGAGGAGCCACTGCCGGCGGACGATCTCGATGGCTACGCCTGGCTCACAGAACGCTCGCCCATCCCCATCGCCGGTGGCGAGCACGAGTTCACGGCCCGTGGCTTCGCCGACCTGCTGGCCCGTGGCTGTCACCACATCTACCAGCCCGACATCTGCTGGTGTGGTGGTCTGACGCAGATGCGCCAGATCTACACCCTGGCGCAGACGCATCAGGTGCGCGTTGTGCCGCACCGCGGGTCAGAGGTTTTCGGTCTGCACGCCATCCTGTCCCTGGAGGCAGGCGTGCCCCTGGCCGAAAGTGGTCGCCCCTGGATGGAATGGGTCGGGGGACGCGAGCTGGCAGGGGGCCGGGCGCGTCTGGCCGCTGCAGGCAACGGCTTTGGTGTGGACCTGTCCGCCTGTTTCAACGCCGGCTAGACTGTCGCCACCGTCAGGCGGTGGCGCTGAGTCCGTGGTGTACGCCAAGGTAGGCGGCAATGAGAAACAGCACCCATGCAGCCCACCAGATCGGCGTCTGCAGATGGGGCAGACGCTTCAGCAGTCCGAGACTGGCGCCGAAGGCCAGCCAGATGACGATCTTGACGAAGACCCAACTGGGCCACGGCCAGTGAATGGCATAACGGGCGAGCAGGCCGAAGCCACCAACGAGGATCAGCAGCAGACCCACCCCGTGGGCGATGGTCAGCAGCTTGCGCCCCGCATCGCGGCCCTGGGCCAGGCCGCCGGTGGCCAGCAGTACGAGGCCGATGCCGGCCAGATGGAGCCAGGTGTAGAACTGAATGGTCATGATCGGCGTGTTTCCTGTGAAGTCGGTGGGTTGGTCGGGTCCAGGAGCGAGGCGATGTGAATCGCCTGAAAGAGCGTCGCCGGTTCCAGCTGTGTGCGCAAGGCGCGCTTGCGTGGCAGCAGCGTTGTTTCGCCTGGAACCGGCGGGGAAATGAAGACGTCCACGCAGCCGGGACTGACATCGAGATTGTTGCGCGGCGACTTTGGCCACAACGAATGGATGCCGCGGAAGGCGACCGGAATGAACACGGTGTCCTGGGACAGGTGGGCGAACAACGCGTGTTGCATGGGCAGCACCTGCAGGTCGAAGGCCGATGTCGTACCGCCGCCATAGACGACCCCGGGGCGATCGCTGAGGATCTCGGCGAAGCGCTTGATCGGCGATCCTGTATCATCCTGCCCGAGGATGACATAGCCATCGACCTCTTCCTGTACGCGATCGATTTCGGCCGGAGACAGGCCGATGAGAGAGATCTCGCGCCCGCCAACGCGAATGGCCGTGGCCTGCATCAGTCGCGCCCGTGACAGCAGGCAACAGGGCACCGTGGCCGACCAGCCCATGGCCTGCAGCAGTTCGGGGGATTGCAGTACGTGATACATCACCGGGTGATCGAGCAGGCTCTGATGTGTGGGAAAGAACACCACCTTGCGCCCCGCCCCCGGACGCAGGTCCAGCTCACGAGCAACCTCGGCAAAGGCTGGATCGATGGTGACCGTCACATCGATGCGGAAGGTCCGCAACGTGGTCTTCGCCCAGGCGAGGCTCACCTGCCAGGCGGCGGCCCGACGATCGGCATCGGACATCCTGGCGTGCCGCAGGTTCTTCTTTTTTGCCGCCGTCGTGCGGAATGTCCCCACCCACTTCAACAGCCGTCCCCGGCGCACCCAGGGTGAGACCGAACCCCGGCGCCCGACGTGGCTGTACTCGTGAAAGGCGCCCACGGAAGCCCCCCGCAACAGAGGTGGCACTTCGACGGCAGGCAACTCGGGCCCATACCGTGCCCGCAGGCGCTCGCCGTTGCGCACCAGTTCCCGGGTCAGGTCGATCATGTCCCGCGTCAGGTAGCTGTACTGCTGGCCGTACCAGTAGTCGGTGGGACGGATCTGCGCCGGATCCTCCAGATGCGCCTGCAGGAACTTGAGCAGCAGGCCCTGGGCCAGGCGCAGGTACTGTTCCAGTTTGTCGACCCAGGCGTCCCGCGCCCGGCCCCGCAGACGGCTGGCAAGCAGTTCGACTTCGGTCACGGCTTTCCATACGGAAATGCCGAACCAGATGAAGTTGCTGAAGGTGTTGTAGCGGATCGCCAGATGCTCTCCGGCAGCGAGGAAATCCACGACACACTCGGCGACCTGGGTCAGCAGCTGCCGCAGCGACCCATTGCCCCCGGCGCCATCGAGATCCCAGCGGTAGTCCACGGACCACCGCGGGTCCTCGGCGTCGGCGCCGGGGCGGATCTTGTCGACGATGGACGCCGCATGGGCCAGCGGTGTGCGCGCCACCTTGAACTCCACAAGGGCCGCCTCACCCTCATCCAGAGGCACGGGGTTTTCCCGTGCCAGCGCCTCGAGATAGACGACGCTGTAGAGGTCGCTGAACTGTCGTTCGTCACCGGCCTCGGCAGCAATGAACTGCCGTTGCACCTGCAGAAACAGCCGCAACGCCCGCAGATAGGCCGGGCGCAACGTCGAGTACCGGTCATGGGCGTCGACGAGGCGGTGATTGCGTCGCGCTGGGATGCCGTCGTGAATCTCGGCGATCAGGTCGGCGCGCCGCTCGAGGCCCTCGGTACCGATGGCGGCGCCGTCGCTGTCGCGACAGGGCGGCCACAACAGGTCACTTGCCTGGCGGCCGGCGAAGTGACCATCGAGGCGGGCGATGCGGATCAGTTCCGCTGCCGCCTCATCGTAGCGCGTGAAGATCTCGTCGACATTGGCCAGCGCTTCGGCCAGGGCCTTGTCGAGGTCGGAAGGCAAGGGACGCCTCGTCGTGGCGGGGAAGGGTCAGGGAGACGTAGGTTACAGGTCGGCAGCAAAGATATCGTTATTCCCGAGGCAGGCGAATATGACACACAAGATTGGACTCATCGGTTGCGGCAACATTGCCGGCACCTGGATCAAGGCTGTCGCTGAACAAGCGGAGAGCCGGATCGAAGTTGCCTTTGATCTGCAGGCCGAGGTGGCGGCGCAGCGTGCCGCGGAGGCGGGGGCCCGGGCCGTGACGGACCTGGACGAGTTGTTTGACAGTGACATCGACATCGTCATCATCTGCACGCCGACGACCAGCCACCCGGACCTGGTCCAGCGCGCCGCTGCGGCAGGCAAACACATCATGTGTGAGAAGCCGATGGCCCTCAACCTGACCCAGTGTCAGGATATGATCGACGCCTGTGCCACAGCGGGGGTGCAGCTGGCGATCGGTCACACGATCCGCTTTTTCGGCACCTTCCGCACCGTGCGGCGACTCGTCGCCGAAGGCGTCATCGGCACCCCCGTGTCAGGAAGTTTTGACCGCACCAGCGCCGCCAAACCCAGGCGCGCCGGTGACGACGCCCGCTGGACCGGTCACTGGCGCGAGGACCCACGCAATTCCGGTGGCAGCGTGCTGGAAGGCTTCATTCACGAACTCGATTGCACCCGCTCCGTCTTCGGCACGGTCGCCGCCGTCAGTGCTGACATCTCCGGCAATCAGGCGTATGACGGCTATCTGTCGCCGCAGATGGTGCAGGGCATCATTCGTTTCGAGTCCGGGGCCCTGGTGACGGCGCGGACCGGCAGTGCCGTTGGTGTGCCCTCCAGAGGCTACTGGATCGGTGGTACCGAGGCGGGCCTGCGTTTCGATCGATGGGGCCAGCCGGTGCTGCTGTACCGGCCCGATTCGGACGAGCCGGAAGAGGTCGCCGCCGAAGTGAACAACCCCTATACCGTCGAACTGGAAGATCTGCTGGCAGCGATCCACGGTGACATCGCCGAACCGGAGAACAGTGGCCGCAACGGTGTGGAAAACGTCGGCCTGGGCCTGGCCTTCTATCACAGTTGTGAAAGCGGCACCCGTGTGCCCTTCACTGGGGGTCTGCCGGCGTTGCCCGACGACTACCAGAACACTCGGTTCACGTTCTGATACCAGGCCCGGGTC
Organism: bacterium; assembly: GCA_027593305.1. Classification (GTDB taxonomy): domain Bacteria; phylum Latescibacterota; class UBA2968; order UBA8231; family UBA8231; genus UBA8231. Next base: position 1,298 of record JAQCJA010000043.1, on the reverse strand, counting down.
CATGAAATCGACCAGGCTGCATCTCATTCTGCTGCTGGCGACGGCGCTCTGTCTGCCCGCCGGCACGGCCAACGCCCAGACGAGTGCCATTGTCGGCGTCGTGTCGCTGCCGACGGCGCCAACACAACAGCGGGCCTTCCGTGGCAACCTCTATCGCAACCGACTGGCACCGGACCGCAGCGGGCCGGCGCCGGCGGTACCACGGTCCCCCTTCGACGATGTCGTCATCAGCGCCCACCCGCTCGACTTTTCCTCGCCCATGGCAACCACGCCGCCGGCGGCGCGCATGGACCAGCAAGCGGCGCGGTTTGTGCCGCGTGTGCTGCCCATCACGGCGGGCACGCAGGTGCAATTCATCAACCAGGACCGCTTCTATCACAACGTCTTCAGTCTGGCGCCCAAGTTCGATATCGGCCGCCGGGCGACGGGGGTTGTTGTGGATCAGGTTTTTGCCACACCGGGCGTGGTGGAAATCTTCTGTGACATCCATCCGCAGATGAGCGCCACAGTCCTCGTGCTCGACACGAAGTGGTTTACCCAGCCGGATTCGACGGGCAGCTTTCGCCTCGACGGGTTGCCGGATGGGCGTTACGAGTTGCGCGCCTATCACCCCGAACACGACGACATCCGGCGCACCGTCGTCGTCGGCGGCGGCGTCGCCATGACGCAGACTTTCATCTTCGGCCGTTGACGTAACGCATGACCTTCTCCATCCGCCGCAAACTCTTCGTCCTGCTCGCCGGACTGACGGCGGTGGTCCTGACGGGTGTGCTGACGCAGGTGACGGCGTCACTGAGCGCCGCCATTCTCAGCAAGGTGCGCTTCGACTTCGGCCAGACGGAACGGACCTTCCAGCGCGTCCAGCGGTTGCGCTTCGAAAATCTTCTGGACGCCGCCTACCTGATCGGTGAAAGCGCCACCTTCAAGGCCAATGTCAGCCTGCGGGACCCGGCCACCGTCTACCAGGCGGTGCGTGACATCGCCCTGATGACGCGGGCCGATCTGCTCATCGTTACCGATGCGGATGGTCAATTGCTGGCCTGGTTCGGCAATGAGGCCCGCTTTGGTGAGGACCTGACGAATCGGCCAAGCATCGCCCGAGCCCTGCGCGACGAAGCACGCCCCAACGAAGGTTTGCCGGAGCTCTGGCATATCGAAGAGGGTCTGTACCAGGTCGCCTCCGTACCGGTGTTGCTCAATTACGACACGCTCATCGGCACCCTGACCCTCGGCGCCAGCCTGACGCAGGACGACGGCGCCAGCGGCTTGATGGGTGAGTCGGAAATCGACATCACTTT
>JAQCJA010000655.1 GCA_027593305.1 bacterium | reverse complement strand
GAGAAATAGGCGACGCCGACACTGCGAATCCACTCGTCGACCTCAGCCTGCAGGTCGCTGAGACTCTTGTCGGCCACGGGCGTCTACTCGGTTGCCTGGGACGCGAACACATCCACAGGCACTGGCTCGAGACCATCCTTGCGGCGCTGCGCGTTGACGTCGTCGATGCGCCAGGGCACGGCCGAGCCATCGGCACGGTAGCGGGCATAGTACCCCCCTTCGCAACGGCTGACCGGCATCAGCGGCGTGGCATGGCGCGCGGCCTTGAGGGCGGCCGTGTCCAGCAGATCCCCCGTCGCCAGATCCACGACGTCGATAGCGGCCAGGCGAATGCTGCCCAGGTCACGCGCCGCGGCAAACTGCAGGTAGGGCGTGGCCTCCGGGTCCAGTCCCATCAGCCAGGTGCCGACGGTGTCGACATGGACCTCATTCGTGCCGACCACCGACCACCCGAGGGGCCAGTTCCGGCCCTCGTTGAAGGCGGTGCCATCACGACCGATCAACCCATCCACCACGGTGAGACGCGGCATGGACAGACTGCGTGTGGCCACCAGCAGATCACACAGCTTGTGATAGAACCGTTCCTCGAAAACGCTGTAGCCGGAGTCACCCAGACGGAACAGCGCCTCTTCACCAAACGGCTCGTCACAGGTCTGCACGGCGCACAGGTGCCGTTCCGGGCGCCCGAGAATGCCCATGAGATTCTTGATGCTCAGCGTCGTGCAGCCAAGGTTGTGACACTTGGCCAGAGGCACGTTGACCAGGTAGGCACAGTCGGTCACGGCCGTGTAGACCGGATAGCGCTGGAAGACGACACCACCGGCCACTTCGATATCACGCACGGGCGTGTCATTGAAGGGCAGCAACGTTGCGCCCGTCCCGGCAATGGCTTCGGTGTACCCACTCTTGTCCCAGGTGTGCCCGGCGTCGGGATTTTCTCCGGACTGGCCGTCCCCCACATCGATGCGCGACGCCGATACTCCCTTGCCGATGAATGACTCCGCCAGACCGGCGAGAAAATGGGGGTGTGTGATGACCCGCTTCTCCGCCGGAAACAGCACGGTGGCATTTGCCTTGAGCATGATCCTGCCCGTGGCAGGCAGATCGAGGTCGAGGTTGTCGAGGGCGGCATGTGCCAGTTCGCGATAGCGTGGGCCCGAGTCCACATTCGTGTCGATGGGTACTCGTGCCAGATAAACCACGTCATCCGTCAACTTCATACTCGTACCGTATCTCCTGTGTGGTGGCTGTACCTGTCAACTCGTTCAGTGTAACCGTCATCGGGAGCCCAAACAAGCGGCGCCAGACGAGACCTCGGGAGAGGTATTCGCCTGGCGCCGAAGAGCACCTTGTGATGCGGAAGGTATGTACCTCGCAGCTGTCTACAACCGCTCCAGGTGGGCGCCCAATTGTGTCAGACGCTCTTCCAGGCGTGTATGACCACGATCCAGTTGGTACAGATTGGAGATCGACGTGCGCCCCTCGGCGGCCAGTCCTGCCAGTACGCAGCAGGCGCCGGCGCGGATGTCGCTGGCCTTGACCCTTGCAGCCTTGAGTTTGGCCGGGCCATGGACGATGACGAGTCGATCCTTCTCGGGGGACAGCGTCGCGCCGAACTGGCGCAGGTTCTTCACGTGGCCCATGCGATCCTCAAAGACTGTTTCGCGGATGTAGCTGTCGCCGTGGGCGATACAGGCCAGAGCCGTGAGGGCCGGCTGCAGATCCGTCGACATGCCGGGATAGTACGTCGTCACGACGTTGATCGGTGACAGCTTTTCGGGGCCCTTGACGGTGACGGTGACGTCGTCGCGACTGATGATCTCGACACCCATCTGCGTCAGCTTGGCATCAAAGATCTCGAGATGATCGCGACGCACGCCGGTGAGAGTTACCTGGCCTTTGGTAATCGCCGCCGCCATGATGAACAGCCCCGCATCGAGGCGATCGTGCATGACCGTGTGCTCAGCCCCGTGCAGCTTGTCAACGCCGGTGATGTGCACCTTGCGAGTACCAACGCCCTCGACCCTGGCCCCCATTTTCACGAGCAACTCAGCGAAGTCGACGATCTCGGGATCCGAAGCGGCATTGACGATCACCGTCTCTCCATGGGAGAGACTGGCAGCCATCATGAGGTTCTCCGTGCCGGTGTGGCTCGGCAGGTCGCAGTAGACGCTGGCGCCGCGCATGTCCGTGGCGCCGACGATATACCCGCCAGAGGGTGTGCCCGTTACTGTGGCACCCATACGGGCGAAGCCGCGATAGTGGTAGTCGGTGTTGCGCTCGCCGATCGTGCAGCCACCGACTTCGTCGATGGTCACTGAGCGGAAGCGACTCAGCAGGGGTCCGACGAACAACAACGAAGCCCGCATGCGCATTGCCATCTCGGGCGGAATCTCGGTGCTCGTGACACTCGTCGCGTCGATCACTGCCGTCTCGGTGGCGATGTCGAAGTCGACCTTGGCGCCCAGCTGCCGCAGGATCTCAAGAGCCAGCAGCACATCTTTGACCGGCGGTACACGATGCAGCACCGTCTGACCTTCGGTGGCCAGCAGCGACGCGGCAATCATCGGCAGTGCAGCGTTCTTGGAGCCCTGGATTTCTGTTTCGCCTCGCAGGGGCCGGGCACCCTCAACGTAGAGAACTTCTTCGGCAGCCATTGGTGGATTCACTTTCACTTGCAGGACCGGGCGGGAGGGGTTCCTGCATGCA
>JAQCJA010000654.1 GCA_027593305.1 bacterium | reverse complement strand
CCCCGGCCCTGACGCGGCGCCCCATGCCCGCGTCAGGGCCTTCTTTTTGCGCCTCCGCGGTGACCCTCACGCCAGACTGGACAGAGTATGACGGTTGAGACCCAGCTCGACGCCAAGCGCCTGCAAGAGCTTGAAAAGAAATACGACACTTCGCTCAATCTGCGCGATCACGGCCCGGTTCTGGGGCCGATCCTGTACTGGGGCTCGATCGCGTTTGCCGCCTATCATCTGTGGACAGCCGGGTTCGGCACGCCGGTAGATCATGTTCATATGGGCCTGCATCTGGCGGGCCTTTTCGTGTTGGTCGTCACCGGATTTCCGTTGGTTCGCACCGCGGCAAGCCAGGCTTATGGTCCGCGCTCGGCGCTGAAGCCCGGAAATGTGCCGCTGTATGACTGGGCGCTGATCACCCTTGGGGTTGCAGCCTCGCTTTTCCTGTGGGTCAGTTGGCGCGGCTTTCCGCTTATCGATGTGCCGGCCCAAACCCTGCGTCAGGGCAATCCCACGGGGATAGACGTGTTCTTCGGCACGATCCTCATCATACCCGGGCCATTTTGCCGGTGGCGTTGAGGCCGCTTCATCGGCGGGTGGGCAGATCACGCCACCGATCATGGGGGCCGCCTCCTTCCTGATGGCCGAGTATCTGGAGGTGCCCTACACCACCATCGTGATCGCCGCGATCGTGCCGGCACTGATGCACTACATCGGCGTGCTTTCGATCGTGCACTTCACCGCCAAGCGGCTGGGGCTGAAGGCCTATAGCGCCGATGAGCTGCCTTTGCTCGGAAAGGTCTGGCGCGAGGGCTGGTTTACCATCATTCCGCTGATCGCGCTGCTGGTGATCCTTTTTTCCGGCTATTCAGCTAACATGGCGGCGTTCATGGGGTTGATGCTGTGCATCGTGGTAGGCTTCAGCGGGCCTGAGCGTCCGCTTTCCCTGGCCATTCCGCTTGGTCTGCTGGCCTTCATCTTCTGGAAGGCCTCGCCGGCCAGCGGCGAGGGTTTCTCGCCGATGTTGGGGGGGGTGCTGGCGGGGCTCACGCTAGTGGGGGCACTTACGCGCAACCATCTGCAAAGCTTTCGCCAGTTGTTCGACAGCTTTCATCTTGGGGTGCAATACGCGCTTGCCGTGGGGGCTGCGGCCAGTGCAGTGGGCATCGTGGTGGGGGTTATCAACACAACCGGTGTGGGCTTCCGGCTTGGCTTCATGGTGACTGGCGGAGCGGCCGACATGGCCGCAGCGCTGCACCCTCTTGTGGGCTGGATTCCGTTCGATCTGTTCACGCAATCGGGGCTACAACAGTTCTTGTCCCTGTGCCTGATCGCCATGGCCTGCATCCTGATGGGAGCAGGCCTGCCCACCACGGCGCTTTATATCATGCTGGTGGCGGTCGCCACGCCCGCGCTGTCACAACTGGGTGTGCCGCCGCTCGCCACCCATATGTTCGTACTTTATTACGGTGTGCTATCAGAGATCACGCCGCCGGTTTGCGCTTCGGCCTATGCAGCGGCCGGCATCGCCAACGCCAACCCGTTCCGGACTGGACTCAGCGCGTTCAGCCTTGGCCTGGGCAAACTGATGGTACCGATGGTATTCGTCTATGCCCCCACGATGCTGATCGTGTTACCCGAATATTTCACCTGGTCGTCTTTCCTGCAGGTGTCGATCAGCTGTGCCCTCGGGATTGCAGCGATCGGGGCGGCTGTCGCGGGCTATTTCCTGACATGGATCGGTGCGGGAAGCCGGTTGATTATGGCAGCGGGTGGCCTGATGCTCGTGGCCCCTACCCTTCAGACAGATCTTCTGGGGCTGGCGATCATCGTGCCGCTTGCGCTGTGGCAATCGCGCAGTCTGCGCGCGGCCTCGAACCAGGCGGAGTAGAGAATGTCCTTTGATGCCCCGACCGGGCTGATCGTCATCGGTGGCGGCATGGTAGGGCTTTGTAGCGCGCTGGCCTTGGCCGAGCGCGGCGTGCCGGTCACCTTGATTGACCGTGACCCGCCCGGCCAAGGCGCCTCGATGGGTAATGCCGGCGTGATCTCGCCGTTTGCCGTGGTTCCTATGGCGCTGCCGGGACTTTGGCGTAACCTGCCGCGATGGCTGGCTGATCCGCTTGGCCCGGTGGCGCTGCGCCCGGCACATGGCCTGGCCTTTGCACCTTGGGCGTGGCGGTTCTTTCGCGCGGGCCGGGCCGATCGCGTTGCCCGAACCTCGGAGGCGATGGCGGCGCTGAACCACGATAACACCACATTGTTCCGCACGCTTCTGGCCGGCACCGGGCAGGAACATCTGGTGCGCGACAGCAGCTACGTCATGGCGTTTCGCGCCGGGCGCAAGGTTGATCCCGAAAGCCTTCAGTACCGCTTGCGCCGCGCAGCCGGTGGCTCAGTCGAAATCATCGACGGGCCGGCGCTGCGCCAGATCGAGCCTGCGGCTTCAGACGATTTTGTCGGGGCACTGCTGCTTTCCGGACAGGCCCGCGCGCTTTCACCCGGAGCAATCTGCAAAGTGATCGAGGGCAAGCTGCGCGGACTTGGTGCCAGAGTTCTACGCGAGGAGGTGCGCGCGCTACGCCCGGATGGGGCAGGCGGCTGGGAGGTGCGCACCAACGCAGGCCAGCACCGACCCAAAAAGATCGTGCTGGCGGCGGGCGTGTGGTCGGCCCAGTTGCTGGCCCCGCTGGGAGTGCGCCTGCCGCTCGAGGCCGAG
>JAQCJA010000042.1 GCA_027593305.1 bacterium | reverse complement strand
CAGTCCCGTTGCCAACCCCAGCGCAGCGAGGCGTCACTGGCGACACCACTGGCAGCGTCGTCCAGGCTCGCCCCCCAGCGGGCGGCGACGTCGGCGCGGGGCTGCACGGACGACTTGGGTACCAGGTTGATGACCCCGCCAAACGCGTCTGGTCCATGTACGGCCGATCCGGCCCCGTACAGAACTTCGACGCGCTCCAGATCGGCCGGATCCAGGGCAAGATTGAGGTTGTGATGTCCCGTCTGCGGGTCGTTCACCCGCACGCCATCAACCAGAATGAGAACCTGGCTGAAAGTGGAGCCATCGATGGTCAGATCAGCCTGTACGCCCCACGGCCCGCGGGTCGCGAGATCGATGCCGGGCAGAGACCCGAGCAGTTCGGTGATGGATGCGGGAGCAAGCCGGGCGATTTCTTCAGCATCGATGATGAGCATATCGTGCGTTGTCGAGGCGATGTCGCTCCCCAGGCGAGAGGCGCTGACAACGACCTCCGGAAGGATCAGTGCTTCCGCCGCGTCCCAGGCATACGCGCCTGTCCCACAGACGCTGAGGACGCCTAGAACAAGGCCGCCACACAGCCGCTTTGCGTGCCGATTCATCATATGGTTTCCTCCATTCTCCACGGTTCTTGACAGTCTTACAAGACCTCCGTAACCTAACCATTCGGTAGTGAGTTGTCAGAAAAATGCCCGCCGTTGAGACGACGGGTCTTCCCTCGTCCGCGCTGGCTGTTCCGGCGCCAACAGGTCACCTTCGGGTGCCGTAACGACGCCAATTTTCAGCCTTGTCAGCCATACGCAGCGGGCATCCGGCCCCTTCTTCACAACCCCGACTCGCAACTCTGGCCGCAAGTCTGTATGTGCATCTGCAGGCCGTGAGTCTACCACGCTGTGTCCACCCGAACGATGAATGAGAACCCCCAGCATGGGTGAGAGGCGGTCTTTCACGCTCAAGAAGGGCCTCGACCTGCCGATTACCGGCGACTGCCAGCAGGTGATAGAGGACGCCCGGCCCGTGAGCCGTGTCGCCCTCGTTGGGTCCGACTTTCACGACCTTCGACCGACGATGGCTGTCCAGGAAGGCGACACCGTTCGCCTCGGGCAGTTGTTGTTCGAAGACAAGCGCCGACCCGGAATTCGCTTCACCTCTCCTGGTGCGGGCAAAGTCGTTGGTGTGCATCGCGGCGAGAAACGTCGCCTGCTGTCGGTCGAGATTGAACTCGACGACAGCGCCGGCGAAGAAACCTTCGACGTCGGCGGCAAAGGGCCAGCGGAACTGTCTCGCGAACAAGTGCGCGACGTTCTCGTGGCGTCCGGGCTCTGGACCGGCCTGCGGCAGCGGCCATACAGCAAGATTCCACTGCCTGAGGTCGTGCCCCAGGCCATCTTCGTTACGGCGATGGACACCAATCCTCTTGCCGCTGATCCTGCCATTGCCCTGGCAGGCCGCGAAGAGGCTTTCAAGACCGGTGTCGACGCCCTGACAAGACTCACGGACGGCACCGTCTACTTGTGCAAGGCGCCCGGGGCAGCCATTCCCGAACCATCCGGCACGGGCGACGTCACCATCGCAGAATTCGGCGGTCCCCATCCGGCGGGTCTCGCCGGAACACACATCCATTTTCTCTCCGGTGTTGGCCTGAACAAGAAGGTCTTCTGGGTCAACTACCAGGATGTTGCTGCCATCGGTGATCTGTTCCTCACGGGCAGGATCAATCCAGAACGAGTCGTCGCTCTGGGTGGCCCACTGGTGTTGCGGCCACGGCTGTTGCGCACGCGTGCCGGGGCTGATCTTGCGACGCTCGTCGACGGTGAACTTGCCTCAGGCCACGAGGCCAGAGTCGTCTCAGGCTCTCTGCTGTCGGGCCGTGCTGCCGGCGAGCATATCGGTTTCCTTGGCCGCTGGCACCTGCAGATCTCCGTCGTCAGCGAGGGCCGTGAGCGTGAGCTTCTTGGCTGGCAGGCGCCGGGGCCCAACAAATTTTCCATCAAACGTGTGTTCATCTCGGCCCTGTCGCCGGGCAAACGTTTCGACTTCAACACGAATGTCAACGGCAGTCCTCGAGCCATGGTCCCGGTGGGCTCCTTCGAGACGGTAATGCCTCTCGATATTCTGCCGACATTCCTGTTTCGGGCGCTCATCATGGGCGACGCAGAGCGCAGCCTCGAGCTGGGGGCCCTGGAACTCGACGAAGAGGATCTCGGGCTGTGCACTTTCGTCTGTCCCGGAAAGACGGAGTACGGACCTTTGCTACGCCGCAACCTGGAAATGATCGAGAGGGAGTTCTGATGCTGCGAGACCTTCTCGATTCGGTGGAGCCTCATTTTACTCATGGAGGCAAGCTCGAGCGGCTCTTTCCCCTGTATGAGCTGATCGACACCTTCCTGTACACCCCGGCAGACGTCACCAGGAATGCCGCCCACGTACGCGACAATCTTGATCTCAAGCGCATGATGATCATGGTGGTTGTGGCGCTGGTGCCGTGCATCTTCATGGCTCTGTGGAACACGGGGTATCAGGCGAACATGGCCATTGCCGAACTCGGGCTTGCGTCGGCCGGTGGTTTTCGCGGCGCCATTCTCGATATCCTCGGCGTCGGTGTTGATCCTGCCAGTGTGATCGCCAACCTGCTGCATGGGGCACTCTACTTCTTTCCCGTGTATCTGGTGTGCAACGCCGTCGGCGGCTTCTGGGAGTCGCTGTTCTCGATGATTCGTCGCCATGAGGTGAACGAGGGATTCCTCGTTACCGGCATGCTGTTCCCGCTCATCCTGCCACCGAACATCCCCTTGTGGCAGGTTGCTATCGGCATCAGCTTTGGCGTCGTCATCGGCAAAGAGATCTTCGGCGGCACGGGGCGGAACTTCCTCAACCCCGCCCTTACGGCCCGTGCCTTCCTCTACTTCGCCTACCCCGCACAGATCAGTGGCGACAAGGTCTGGGTTGCAGTTGATGGATTCTCCCGGGCGACACCACTTGGACAGGTTCCTGCAGACGGCATCGCTGCCCTCGAGGCGTCCATGACCAAGATGGACGCTTTCATCGGCACCATCCCGGGGTCCATGGGCGAGACTTCAGCCCTGGCCTGCCTCATTGGCGCCGTCATACTGGTCGCCACAGGCATCGGCTCCTGGCGCATCATGGTCAGCATGACAGCAAGCACCTTCGTCCTGGGCTGGCTGTTGCATCAGGTGGTCAGCACGACAAACAACATGTTCGCCATGGATCCCGTATGGCATCTGATCCTTGGCGGCTTCGCCTTCGGCTGTGTGTTCATGGCCACCGATCCCGTGTCGGCAGCATTCACCAATGGTGGCAAGTGGCTGTACGGTACCCTCATCGGTGTAATGACGATCCTGATCCGCGTCGTCAACCCGGCATTCCCCGAGGGCGTCATGCTCGCCATCCTGTTCGGCAACGTTTTCGCACCGGTCCTGGACTACCTCTTCGTACAGGCCAACATCCGCCGCCGTGCGCTTCGCACTGCGGTGTAGTGCCAGAGGCATAGAAGGAAGGATCCAGAGGTGGCAAAGAATTCAGTCGGCCGGACCTTCGGCGTAGCGCTGTTGTTGTGTGTCGTCTGCTCTGTCCTGGTTTCAGGAGCGGCCGTCATCCTCAAGCCTACTCAGGTCGCCAACAAGCTGCTCGACAAGAAACAGAATATCCTGACGGCGGCGGGTCTGGCCGATGCGCCGGGAACGGTGGACGAGCGTTTCCAAAGCATCGAGACACGGATTGTCGATCTCGGCACCGGCGAATACGCAGACGACCTCGGTATCGAGACGTACGATTTCATCGATGCGGCGAAAGATTCGGAGATGGGTGTCGCCATCGACGGAGATCTGGATCGAGCCGGCATCAAGCGGCGGGCACGTCATATGCCCGTGTATCTGGTGCAGAAGAGGGGCCAGGTGGACAAGGTCATTCTGCCCATCTACGGCAAGGGTCTGTGGTCGACGCTGTATGGCTTTATCGCGCTCGATCGGGACGACCTGAGCACGATCCGCAGCCTGCTCTACTACCAGCACGGTGAAACGCCGGGCCTCGGTGGCGAGGTCGACAACCCTTCGTGGAAGGCCCTGTGGAATGGCAAGCAGGCCTTCGGTGACGATGGCAGCGTGCAGATAAGTGTCGTGCGCGGCGCGGTGGATCCCACCATTGCTGGCGCACGCTACCGCGTCGACGGTCTGTCCGGTGCGACCATAACATCCCGTGGCGTGCACGATATGCTGCGTTACTGGCTCGGCGAGAGCGGCTACGGCACGTATCTCGATCGCCTGCGGGCAGTCAAGCAAGGAGAGGCATAATAGCAATGGGTAAAGCGCGCGATACCCTGCTCGGTCCGATCTTCGACGAGAATCCCATCGCCCTGCAGATCCTCGGGATCTGTTCGGCCCTGGCGGTGACGACAAAGCTCGATACGGCCGTCACCATGTGTCTGGCGGTCATCTTCGTCACGGCCATGTCGAACAGCGCCGTGAGTCTGATCCGCAACTTCATTCCGAGCAGTATCCGCATCATCGTGCAGATGACGATCATCGCCTCACTGGTCATCATCGTCGACCAGTTCCTGCAGGCCTACGCCTACGACATCAGCAAGCAGTTGTCGGTCTTTGTCGGCCTGATCATCACCAACTGCATCGTCATGGGCCGTGCCGAAGCCTTTGCCATGAAGGAAAGCGTCGGCATCTCGTTCCTCGACGGCATCGGCAACGGTCTGGGATACAGCATCGTGCTGCTCGTCGTTGCCGTGTTGCGCGAGTTGATCGGTTCCGGCAAGCTCTTCGGAGTTGAGATCCTTGCCCTGGTAAATGCTGGCGGGTGGTATGTGCCCAACGGCCTCATGCTGCTGCCGCCCAGCGCTTTCTTCATCATTGGTGGCTTCATCTGGGTGCTCCGTTCCTTCAAAACTGAGCAGGTAGAGGAGCAGGACTGATGCTCGAAGCCTATCTCAGCCTCCTCGCCAAGGCGATTTTCGTGGAGAACATCGCCCTGGCATTCTTCCTCGGGATGTGTACGTATCTGGCCGTCTCCAAGCGCGTGTCAACCGCATTTGGTCTCGGTGTGGCTGTCGTCGTTGTGCAAACGATCACGGTGCCATTGAACAATCTCGTCTACCGCCATCTGTTGAAGGAGGAGGCCCTCGGGTCGATCGGCCTGGGAGGCGTCGACCTGACGTTCATCGGGTTGATCAGCTACATCGGCGTTATCGCTGCCAGCGTGCAGATTCTCGAGATGTTCCTCGACAAGTATGTGCCGTCGCTCTACAACGCCCTGGGCATCTTCCTGCCGCTGATCACCGTCAACTGCGCCATCCTCGGCGGTTCGTTGTTCATGGTCGAGCGTGACTACGACTTTGGTGAAAGTGTCGTCTACGGCTTCGGCTCCGGCCTCGGCTGGGCCCTGGCCATCGTGGCTCTCGCCGGGGTCCGCGAGAAGCTGCGCTACAGTGACGTTCCGCACGGCCTGCGCGGTCTGGGTATCACCTTCATGACCGTCGGTCTCATGGCCATGGCCTTCATGGCCTTCTCCGGCATACAGTTGTAAGGGAAGGATCCGTTACCCATGATCGAAATCGTCGGCGGCGTCAGCCTGTTTACCGGCGTGGTCCTCGCCCTCGTCGCCGTAATCCTGGCGGCGCGTTCCAAGCTCGTCGCCAGCGGTGACATCACAATCGACGTCAACGGTCAACGGCAGATCAAGACCGCCGCCGGGGGCAAGTTGCTGAATGTGCTGGCCGACCAGGGCATCTTCGTGTCGTCTGCATGTGGTGGTGGCGGTACCTGTGCCCAGTGCAAAGTGAAGGTCTTCGAGGGCGGTGGTGACATCCTGCCTACAGAGACAGGGCACATCAACCGTCGCGCCCAGAAGGAGGGGACACGCCTGTCCTGTCAGGTGGCCGTCAAGCAGGACATGAAGATCGAAGTCCCCGCCGAGGTGTTCTCGGTGAAGCGCCTCGAGTGCGAGGTCGTGTCGAACAACAACGTGGCGACCTTCATCAAGGAGTTTATCGTCAAACTCCCCGAGGGCGAGAACCTGAACTTCGAGTCTGGCGGGTTCATCCAGATCGAGGTGCCTCCCTTCGAGTGTGACTTCAAGGAATTTGATATCGACGAGCGCTTCCATGGCGACTGGACTCGCTTCAAGGTGTGGGATCTGCACACGAAGAATACCGATACCGTCGTGCGCGCCTACTCCATGGGCAACCATCCTGCCGAGGGCGACATCGTGATGCTCAACATCCGCATCGCCACGCCGCCCTTCGATCGTGCCATCGGTGGTTGGATGAACGTCAACCCCGGTATCGTTTCGTCCTACGTTTTCAGCCGCAAACCAGGTGACAAGGTCACGATCTCCGGATCCTACGGCGAGTTCTTCATCCAGGAGACGGAACGGGAGATGTGCTACATCGGCGGTGGCGCCGGCATGGCGCCTCTGCGTTCGCACCTGTTCCACCTGTTCCACACGCAGGGCACGCAACGCAAGGTCTCCTACTGGTATGGCGCGCGCTCGAGCAAGGAACTGTTCTACGAGGATCACTTCCGCGACATCGAAGAGAAGTTCCCGAACTTCAAGTTCAATGTGGCCATGTCCGAGCCCCTGCCGGAGGACAACTGGACGGGTTACAAGGGCTTCATCCACCAGGTCGTTCTGCAGGAATACTTGTCAAAGCACCCCGCACCCGAGGACATTGAGTATTATCTGTGTGGCCCGCCGATGATGTTGCAGGCCGTATTGAAGATGCTCGACGATCTGGGCGTCGAAGAGGAGATGATCCGCTTCGATGACTTCGGTTCATAGGCCGCAGGAGGGTCCGTGAATCTGTTTCTGGCCAGCTTTGTTGCCTTCTGTGTCGTCATGGCCGGTATGGCCATCGGCGTCATCGTCAGCGACCGCCGCATTGCCGGCTCCTGCGGTGGGTTGGCCAACATGAAGGCCGAAGACGGCGAGCCGATGTGCGAATGTGGAGCCCGTGCCGGCGACCCTTGTGGCGCCGATCCGGACCGTCGTTTCGACCTGGACAAGGTCGCCATCGACGAGGATACTCCGGTTTCCGAACGCGAGCCGGTCGCCGTCTGAACCGACGGCGGGCGAGTACAACTCTCGCGTAGCGGCCGCCGGATACCTCGTCCACCGGGGCGAGGTCTTTGACTACTTACATGACCATCTCCATCTACTTCGGCCTGTGGCTCCTCTTTGGGGGGCTCATGGTGTTGGTTGGCCGCATCCTGCGTAGCGCGCCGCCGACAGTTCGCGACGACGTTGATGTTGTGCCGAAGGGCATGGAAGATGCCACGATGGGTAACGTCGCCGGGCTTGCAGGCGTTACTCTGATCCTGTCATTACCGCTGCTTGCTGCCACCGTTGTGGCTGACACGGGTGCTTCCGTAGCGCCTGTGGTGGGCCTGCCTCTGCTCGTGCTTCTTGTCGCCCTGCTCCATCTGCGGCGGCGCACTTCATCCTGCGAACACGACGCACCTTGACCATCGCAGTCACTCAGTCCGAGCAGATCGCCGCAGTCGACCTGCTGGCCAGCGCCAGGCGCGTCGCCAGCGGCACAGACCCTGTTTCGCTGATTGATTGGTACGCCCGCCGCTGCCGGGGCCGGGGATCGGCTCTCGAGGGTATCCTGCAACTGCGCAGCGACAGTGGTCGCCGCTGGCAGTGGACGGTTGCGGATGCCGACGAGTTGCCTTCCCTGACCAGTGTCTGGCCCGCCGCCAACTGGCCGCAGCGGGAAGCAGTAGAACGTATCGGCCTTCGATTCGCGGGCGAGAGTGCGCCCGCACCATTGTGGACCTCTGCGGTTCGCGCCGCCCATGACGAGGAGGATGGTGCCGACGATGGCACGGAAGCCGATGGCTTTGTGTGCCTGGGAGACCCGGCGACAACCACACAATGGCGCCTGGACCTGCGTGTGCAACTCCGGCGGCGCATCGTCGAGCGGGTGCAGGCGACCCCGGGCAAAACGTTCAGTGGTTTCGAGGACCTGGCAACGCGCCACGGCTACGCCCAGTTGCCGCCACTGGCAGAAGGGCTCAACGATCAGGCGCCCTTCGCGGTCGGCCTGGCGGCGATCCTCGCCGTCGAAGCGCTGCTGAACATTGAACCACCCTCCCGCTGTCGACGACTGCGCATGCTTCTGGCCGAGATCAGCCGCATCGGCGCTCACTGTGCGTGGCTGGCGACGCAGGCAGGACTTGACCAGGCCCTATGGGGAGAAGCGCTGGTTGTTCGTGAGGCAGTCGCACGCCTGCTGTCAGACCTTACCGGTCGCCGTTGGGCAACCGGCGTTCATCGTATTGGAGGCGTGCACGCAGAGGCGACGGCCCACACCCCGCAGTTGCTGGCGGACCTGGCGATTGCTGTTGATACCGTCGGCGCCATGGCGCAGCAACGCCTGCTCGACTCCCGCACCTGGCGCCGTCGTTTCTCCGGGGCAACTGCGATCGACGCAGATACGGCACGCAACTGGGCCCTCACGGGTCCGATGCTCCGGGCCACCGGCGTCGCCTGCGATGTGCGCAAGGACACTCCCTATCTTGACTATGCCGAGGTGGAATTCGATGTGGCAATCGGGACGGATGGGGATGTGGCAGACAGGGTAGCTGTACGACTGGCAGAGATGCAGCAGAGCATCGGCATATGCCGCCAGTGTCTGCGTGACCTCCCCCAGGGTCCCACGGGGCTGGCACCTGCATCGACAGCGTCGGGGGTGGCTGAACGGATCGGTCACTTCGAACTCTGGATGGATGGGCACGGTTACCGTACGATTCCCGGGACGACCTATCTGCCGACGGAGTCCGCAGACGGAGAACTGGCCATGTGGTTGGCTGCGGATGGTACCGGCAAACCGGCCGCCGTGCACCTGCGTTCACCCTCGTTGTACAATTTCCAGTTGCTCGAGCACCTGCTGCCGGGCACACGCCTCGAGCATGCCGCCGGCGTTGTTGCCAGTCTGAACATCGTTGCGCCGGAGATGGACCGATGAACCAGGGTCGACCCGAAGCTGCAGCTCGTCCCGTGGTTCCCGAGGAACTGGCCGATCGGGCGCACGCCATTGTCGCCGCCTATCCCGAACCGAAAGGCGCTCTGCATCCGCTTCTGGATCTTGTCTTGAGCGAGACCGGCTCCTGGGACGGAACATGGGCGGGCTGGGTCGCACAGCTTACCGGGACCCCCGTGGTCACAGTACATGGGATTGCCCGATCGCGGCGCCTGCCAGAAGCAGACGGCGAAGAGATCGCCGTGTGTACGGGATTGAGCTGTCGCTGGATGGGGGCCGAAGCCGTCTGTCAACGTCTGCAGGAGGTGCCCAATATTCGCGTTGTTGCCGTGAACTGCCTCGGCGCCTGTTCGGCGGCACCGGCCATGGCACGCAACGGGCGGTTGCACGACGGACTTACACCAGAGCGTCTCGATGCGCTTGTTGCGGGAGATCGCTGAGATGGAGGAGCGGCGCATCCTGTTTGAAGGGATCGATACGCCCGACATTGACAGGTGGCCGGTCTACTGCAAACACGGTGGGGGCCAGGGACTGCTCCGGGCACGGTCGTTGTCGCCAGAGAACGTCATCAAAGAAATTCAGAGTGCCCGCTTGCGAGGGCGCGGGGGTGCCTGGCGCCTGGTGGGGGATCGCTGGCAGCAGGCACAGGCCGAAGGCGGAGCCGACTACGTTGTTGTCGACCTTCTGGAGCCCGATCCGGGTCGTTTCCGTGATCGCAAACTTGCCGAGCGGCATCCCCATCGCCTGCTGGAAGGTGCACGAATCGCTGCACACGCCGTTGGTGCCACAAGTATCTTTCTGTGCATCGACGCAGAAAGTCTTCGGGCCCGCCAGGCTCTGCAGCAGGCGATCGTGGCGACGCAGGAGCAGGCCACCACCATACAACTGCATCCGGCGCGGGGACCATTCCCGCTTGCCGCCGGCAGCAGCCTGGCAGTCGAATTGCTCAGGGGAGGGCGCGCCGAGCCGCAGGCAGATGATGGCGTTGCGGGACTCGATCGGTTGTTTGCCGGCTCAGCGATTGTGCACAGTGCCTCGACCCTCGGCTATCTGCCGGCTCTGCTGGCCACGGCAGGAGATGTCTTCCAGACCGTCGGCAGTGAATGGGCGCCAGGCACCCAGGCATTCTGCGTCAGTGGCCTGGTTCGTCGCCCGGGTCTCTACGAAGTCGAACTTGGCCGAGGCACGGTGCGTGACCTGATCGAAGGTATCGCCGGCGGCGCACGTCCGGAGCGGGCCATCAAGTTCGTTCTGCACGCAGGATATGGGTCGTCACCGGTGCTGACTGCTGGCGATCTGGACCGGCCACTGGATCCTGGACTCTGGGCCGATCCGGCAGGGGGGCCGCTGTCGGGTGTGTTTGGCGGCGGCGCCGTCATTGTTGCTGACGATTCGGTGTGCCCAGTCGACACGGCGCGGCGCTTGGCGCAAGCATATGCCGGTGCTGCCTGTGGCAAATGCCTGCCCTGTCGCGAGGGTACGGCGTGGCTGGCGGCCGCCCTCAGCAGGCTTGAGGCAGGAACGGCACAAGCCAATGATCTGGCATGGATCATCCAGCGCTGCAATCACCTCACGCCCGCTGTGGCACTGTGCGGACACGCTCCGTCGGCGGCGCGTTCGATCCGCGCCTTGCACGACGCCTTCCCCGAGGAGTTTGCAGCTCATCTCGATGGCGGCTGCGCCGTTGCCAAGGATCTGTCCATGAAGGTCCCCGACAGCATACACATGCGTTACTGATGGCTACCGTTCGGATACATATCGATGGGGAACCGGTGGACGTCGACGCCGGCACCAATCTGCTGATGGCGTTGCTCGACGCGGGGCACGCCATGGCCCATCCCTGTTTTCATCCTTCGCTGTCGGCGCCGGCCTCCTGCCGCATGTGCCTGGCTGCAGAGGAAGTCGGTGACAGCCTGCGACTGATCACCACCTGCAATCGTACCGTCGTCGAGGGCCAGCGACTGTCCCTGTCCCATCCTCAGGCTGTGGCGGCACGTAGCGGTGTTGTCGAAGACATGCTGCTGCGGCACCCCGCCGAGTGTGCGATCTGCGAGCGAGCCGGTGAGTGCGAAGTGCAGGAGGCCGTATTTGTGCACGGGAACGGGGCCACCGGCGCGACGCTGCCCGGGCGCCGCAAAAAGGTCGAACTGGGGCCACGCCTGATCCTCGATCGCGGCAGGTGCATTCTGTGTACCCGCTGCGTGCGCTTCGAGGCGGAGGTCAGTGGCACCGATGCACTGGCCGTGTCCGGTTCCGGCGCCGACGCGGTGATCGATACTTGTGGTGCTCCCATCGCTCACGACATGACCGGAAATCTGCTGGACCTCTGTCCGTCTGGCGCTCTGAGTGAACCCGGCGAACGCCTCCATGCACCAGCATGGCAGATGACGGGGATCAGCAGCACGTGTCCCGGATGCGCCAGTGGCTGTGCAACCCGTATCGATGTCGCCAACGGCCGGGTGCAGCGGGTGAAGCCACGCAGCGATGGTGCCGACGCTCAGGGCTACTGGCTGTGTGATGTCGGGCGTTATGGCTGGCAGGCGGAGACCGAGCGTCTGACGACACCACAGTTGCGGGGCACCGCTGTCGAGTGGGATGCCGTGTTCGCCGAAGTGGCGGAACACATGGAGCAGGCTCGGCGGGGTGCAATACTCCTGAGTCCGTTTCTGAGCAATGAAGAGGCTTTTCTCCTCGGCCATCTGGCCAGGCGCTGGGAGGCGGATCTGTTTCTGTGGCAGGCGACAGACCCGGCTGGGGATCGAGTCTGGCCGACGGGGTTCACGATTCGCGCCGAGCGTGGACCCAACAGGGCCGGTGTTCGGGCTGTCACTCAGGCACTGGATCTGCCGCTGGGTGACGGTGCGGCCCTTGAGCGACGGCTTGGTGCTGGCGACGTCGATGCCCTGTTCGCGGTCGGCGGCTCGCTGCATGGAGAGACGCCAGAAGTTACCGTCCCCGATGAACTGTTCCTCGCGGTGCAGGACGTGCAGCCCTCGACCTGGATCAGGAATCCGGATGCGGCACTTGCCAGCAGCAGCGCCTGGACGGAAAAGGAGGGCACTTTCGTTGATGGCCTCGGCCGTCTGCAACGGGTGCGCGCAGCGGTTGAACCCCCGGGGGAGGCGCGGCCTGATTTCTGGATCCTGGCGGCTCTGTGGCACGGCGGGCCCAATCGGGATTCGCCGGATCAGGCGTTTTCACGGCTTTCAAGAAGTTCTTCCAGTGGGTCCTTCGCCCATCTCGATTACGGGATTCTTGAGAGTCGCCAACGCCCCGCCGAAGGTGTGGCTTTCGGTGGCGGCTGGACAAGCCAGTTGCAGCGGCGAGGACTGATCGCCGTGGAAGATCACGCGAAGCGACGATGAAGATCCCGGTGCCACACGAACTGCTGACGGTGTGTATGGGCTTTGGTGGTGCCCTGCTGCTGATCCTGGTGACGGTCACTGTTGAAAACCTCATACTGCGTCGGGCCCATGGGTTGCGCCGCCGGCGCGGGGCTCTGCTATCGACGGCCCTGCTGGCGGACGGTGTGAAACTTCTGTCGAAATCACCCATCGCCCATGGTCCGCGTCGTGGTCTGGCCGTCGTCGCCGTACTCCTGCCGGCTGTGCTGCTTGTCGGCGGGCTTCCTGTCGGGTCCGGGCTGGGTGGGCTGTCGGCAACCATTGCCCTCGCAGATCGATGGCTTGCGCTGGCCGGGATTCTTGCCGTGGCACCTCTGTCTCTGCTCGTCTTTGCCGCCACGACGACACCCATTCGCCGGCTGCCACTGGCGGCGGTGATCGTCACCCTCGTGGGTGGCCACGCCGTCCTGATCTTCTGCATCGCAGCCGTGCTTCTTGCCGGGGATGCCGGGACAGACATCGCCGCGCGCTCCCTGCACAACTGGCCCCTGTGGCACCATCCAACCGGGGGTCTGGCGTTTCTTGGCGCCCTGGCCATCATTTCCTCATGCTTGCGTATCTCGTTTGGTGGCCCAGGCCCGGTTCGCCCGCCCGCCGGGATGGTGGATGGCCCCGGGGCAAGTGCGGCATTGCTGTACATGTCGCGACCCCTGCTCATTGGTGGGGCTGCCGCCCTGGCGGCCCATCTCTACCTGGGAACAACAACCGAAGCGTCCGGGTTGATCTGGGCCTGTATTGCTGTATGCGTCACCCTTGTTGTTGTGCTGCAGGCGGCAATCGGTGCGCCCGATCCCGAAGGCCTCTCCCGGCTGTTGTGGCGACAGGTCGTGCCACTGGCCGTGATCGACGTTGCCTGGAGTGTGCTGCGCACCGCTGGAGTCGCACCGTGGAACTGATCGCTCCCGCCATCCTGTGCCTCACGGCAAGCGTCGCGGCGTCTGTAGCTGCATTGGCGTCTGATCCCATGCGCTCCTGCATGGCTCTGGGAGTGACTGTGGCATCCGTCGCGGCATTGGCTCTGCTCCACTTCGATGCACCCCTTGCTGCTGCTGCCATACTCGTCGCCCATGGGGGACTGGGTGTGGTCAACGCCAGACTCGCGCAGCAGGTCTGTGACTCCGATCAGGCCTCTGTCTCCGATCAGGCATCAGCTCCCCCCGTTGGGGGTGTGCGACAGATCTGGATGCTGGCCGTGATCGTGACCTTTTCGGGAGTCCTCGTTGTATCTCTGGCGCCGGCAGCAGCACCGATGACGGGGGCCGAAGGCGCCACTGCCCATCCCGGGACCAACGCATTCCCTGTTGCGGCTCTCAGTCTCGCCGCCCTCTCCGCCATCCTCGGGCTGAATGCGGTCTGGCGGACGTACGCAGGGGAGGGCCAATGACGGCGCAAATCCTGACCCTGATTCTTTCGGCCTGGTTGATCGCCTTCGGACTGGGTGCGATGGTCGCTCGCCGCCACCGGCTTGCTTCCATCGTTGGTGGGCAACTGGGTGCTCTCGGTGCGATCCTGGCCATTCTTACGCTCATCGGTCCAGATGGCGTGTTCTTTTCCGTACTTCTTGCTGCTCTGACAGGGCTCATGGGATTGCTCCTGGCGGCACTGCAGAGTGTCGGAGGGGACGCAGCACTCCACGACGAAGATGGGGATCCTCTCAAGTGGTAAACGCCGCGCTGCTGGTTCTGGCCCCCGCCTTGTTGTTCGCCGCAGCAGCAGTTGCGCAACACGCTGCCCGCCGTGCCGCAGCGCATGCGGCCCGGTCGGCCGCACTGCTGGCAGCTCTGGCAGTTGCCTGGCTGGTGGCAGTCGACGGTCCGGTGGCGCCGCCTGCGTATCGTTGGCTGGACGTTGGCGGTCTGCAGCTCGATGTCGGCCTCCGAGTTGATGGGTATGCTGCGGCCCTGCTGGTGCTGCTGTCTCTGTGGATGGTTCTTGCGCCGTTCCTGTCTGGAACCCAGTCTGGAACCCAGTCTGGCACCCAGTCTGGCACCCAGTCTGGCAAAGCCGAGCCTGGTTCGGGGGCGGCTCTTGATCTGGGTGCCACCGGAGCGGCATTGGTTGTCACTGCTGCCGGTAACGTGCTGGCCCTTGTCGGTTGCGAAATACTGCTTGCCGCGTGTTTCCTCCATGTGATTGGCGCACCTGTTCACATGATCGCCGCGCGCCGGTTGCTGTTCCTGACACGATTCGGTGGTCTGGCTCTCGTCGCATCCCTGATCTTTGTCCAGACTCCCGCCCAACCGTGGTTGGTCCTGTTGACGGCCGCCGTGCTTCTGGGTGTGTGGCCGTTTTTTTCCTGGTTTGAGGATCTTGGCCAGGGAGGCACTGGCACGGGGTTCCGCCTCCTGGCGATGCTCACCGGCCTATCCCTTTGCCTCAGGTTCGCCGATGGCGTCTCGCAGATGGCACTGGTCCTGCCGGCCGTGTCCTGCCTGCTGTCCGTAGGTGCCGCTCTGGCAACACAGGATCTGGTTCGCGCGCAGATTTTCACGATCGCCGCACAAGCAGGCGTAGTGCTCGCTGCGGCCCTGTTGCAGCCGCTGGCGGCGCTGCTGCTGACGTCCGTCTACGGGGCTTCGCAGGTGCTACATGCAATGAGCCTGAGTCGCATCACCTCCGCCCTCGATACGGCTTCTCCGCAACTGGCGGACCTGGGAGGGCTGCGCGCTGCGCTGCCCTGGCCCCGGTGGCTGGCCCTGTGCGGCGCGCTGACGGCCGCCATCTCTCTGCCTGCGTTGTGGGCCGTCGCGCTACTGGCCCGTCAAGGCTGGGACACAGCAGGTCCCGCGGGCGCCGCGATCGTGGCGATGCTGTGCGCCTTGCCATGCCTGCCGCTGGCCCGGGTCACTCTCGTGCCCTTCCATGGGCCCGGACCTGAGTCCGGACCCGAGTCCGGACCCGAGTCTGGACCCGAGTCTGGACGCCATACCACTATCAACGCAGCTGATTCACAGGCACCTCTCCGGGCCGCCCTGGCAAGCATTCTGGTCGTTGCCGGCCCGGTTGTGGGTCTCACATGGCTGGTTGCGCCGCTGCCGCCAATGCCCGCCGCCATCGTCGCCGCAGGGTCTGTGCTCCTGGTATCGCTTGCCGGATTTCTCCTCTGGAGGCGGGGGCCGCGCGTGGCACACTCCATGCAGTCGCCCCTGCGTGAGGTCGCCGCGAGTGGCTTCGGCATCGGCTCTCTGCTGACGGGCTGCGCCACAGGCATCGTGGCTTTCAGTCGCCTCGCCTGGACGGCGCTGGATGGAGTTCTGTTTGCCGGCGTGCCGGGGTTGTTGAATCTGAGTGTGCGTGCCTCCGGCTGGTTGCTGGCACGACTTCATGATGGTTGGTCGGGCTGGGCCGTTGCCACAGGTATCGGTACCGTCGTCATCCTGCTGTGGTCCATGCAGCTTGGTGGCCCCTGGTGAAGCTCTCCATGCTGACGCCGGGACTCGTTCTGCTGCCTCTTGCAGCGGCGGTCCTGCTGGCCTGCCTGCCGCGGCGGACGTCTCTCGTGCACGCTGTCACCTTTGTCGCCCTTGCCGTCCAGATCATGGCCATGAGCGCCATCTACTTCAGTTCCAGCGCGCCCGTCGCCTTCGAATCGGCGTGGCTGCCGTCACTGGGCAGCCAGATCTATCTCTACGCCGATGGCATCAGTGTCCAGGGGCTGATGGTCCTGACAACCGTGCTGGTTGCAGCTGCCATGGCCGAACTGTATCTGCAGACCGATGGCAGTTCTTCAGCACGTATGGCTCTCGTCTTTGTTGTCGCTGCGGCGCTGAACCTGTTGCTGCTGTCTCGTGACATTCTGCTCGCTGCTGCTGCGCACGGTACGGCGGGACTCGCACTGGCGGCGCTACTGGGCCTCGGCTCCGGGCCGGCCGGGCAGACCGGGGCGCGACGTTTCGCCAATCAGGCGGTTGTCGGAACGATCCTGTTCAGCGCCGCCGCAGCGATTCTGGCGGCCAGTTCGGGGTCTACGGTGATCGACGATCTGACCCGGATCGATCCTGCACCGGCCCGTATTGCCGCGGTTCTGCTGACGCTGGCCATCGCCCTGCAGGTGCCGCTCATGCCTCTGCACATCTGGCTGGCACCCGTCGTTGCTGCCGGTTCCGTCGCCGGACGCACACTCGTGTTAGGTGGCTGGTGTACGGCGGGGGCCTTCTGCCTGCTGCGGTTTGGTCTGGGCCTGTTTCCCGATCTGCTGGCGTACGCCGCGCCCGTCCCCATGATGTGGGGAGTGGCGACCATCGTCTATGCTGCCATCCTCGCAATCGCCCAGGATGAAGGGG
>JAQCJA010000653.1 GCA_027593305.1 bacterium | reverse complement strand
GGTCGCGTCCCAATGGGGCATCGAACGGGCCGAAGCCGACAATATCGGTATGATGGGAACGGTGGTGAACAGCTTGCTGCTGCGGGGCGTGCTCACGGCCAAGTCCGACGGCAAAGTGGAAGTTCGAGTCATGACCTCGATCGAGATCAACACCGTCGCCGAGCCCTTCATCCGCCTGCGGGCCATACACCACCTGGAAAAGGGCTATATCGTGATCTTCGCCGCCGGGACGGGGCAACCCTATGTGACGACGGACTACACCGCTGCACAGCGTTCGCTTGAAACCAGGGCCGATGCCATCCTCTTTGCCAAGAACAAGGCACGGGGCATCTTCACCGCCGATCCGCGAACCACTCCTTCCGCCCGCATGTACAAGCGCATGCATTACAGCACAATTCTGACCAACAATCTCACCGTCATCGACCAGACAGCAATCATCCTCGCACGTGATCACGGCCTGCCGATCCACGTCTTCGACTTCGACGAAAAAGGTACCAGCCAACGGATCTGTGCCGGCCAGGATACGGGCACGCTGGTGGCCAACGTCGACCACGACGTTCTCGAGGACTGATCAGGGATTGATCTGCTCCCCCATCGCTGATGTTGCCCTCCCTTGACCTTTCAGCGACCTTCGCTAATTTCCTTTGTTCTCAATAAGTTAGCATGACATCGCAGGAGCGGGGCTCGGTCAGGGGGTTGCTGTTGGCAAAGGGCGACGAAGACAACAACATCGTCTGGCACGAGGGCCATGTTGACCGTTCGCGGCGCGAGGCCTTATTGGACCAGAAAGGCGTCGTGATCTGGTTTACCGGACTCTCCGGCTCCGGTAAAAGCACCATCGCCTTCACCGTCGAACACGCACTTGCCGCTCGCAGCCGCCTGGCTTACGTCCTCGACGGGGACAATATCCGCCACGGCCTCAATGCCGATCTGGGGTTCACTGCCGGCGATCGTGAAGAGAACATTCGCCGCATCGGCGAGGTCGCCCGACTCTTTGCCGACGCAGGTTTCATCACGCTGTCCAGTTTCGTCAGCCCCTACAAAGCCGACAGAGACAACATACGGGCCCTGCTTGGCAGCGGCGATTTCCTCGAAGTTTTCGTCAACACGCCGCTTGAACTGTGCGAACAGCGCGATCCCAAGGGGCTCTACAAGAAGGCACGTGCCGGTCAGATCCCGAACTTCACGGGGGTATCAGATCGATACGAGGCCCCCGTCGACCCGGAACTTGAGATTCACACGGCTGACTGCACGGTAGCCCAGGCGGCGCAGCAGGTTCTCGATCTGCTGGCAAGCCGTGGAAAGATCTGGTAACCAATTCACCTGGCAGAAGACCTCGAATTTGGCAAGGACGGCCTGCTGCCTGTAGCCGTCACCGATCATACCACCGACCGGCTGCTGGTTCTGTGCTTCCTCAACCGGGAGGCCCTCGACAAGACCGTCGAAACGGGACTGGTGCACGTCTTTCGCCGCTCCAAGGGTGTCGTCGCCGCCAAGGGAGTATCTTCCGGTCACGTGCAGCGAGTCCGCGAGATCCGTGTCAACTGTGACAGGAACTCACTGGAAATCCGCGTCGATCAGGAGATCGCAGCCTGTGCCCATGGATATTTCTCGTGCTACTACCGACGCTGGGATCCGCAGGCAGAGGCCTGGGAAGTGATCGACGAGCGCCTCTTCGACCCGGAACAGGTATACAGCTGAAGACCTGCCTGCGCCTTGCCGTCAGCCTGGGAGTGATGGCGGCCTTCCTGTACTGGGCCTTCAAAGATCTCGACGCTGGTTCTCTGTGGGCGGCGATGGCCGGGGTTTCCCCTCGGTGGCTCGTCGCCATGGTGGCGATGATCCTGATAACGGCCGTGCTGCGAGCCTGGCGCTGGGTCGTACTGCTGCGCCCGGTTGCGCCTGAAATAACCATTGTCGACGCAACACTGGCGCTGACGATCTGTTACTCGGTCAACCTCGTGAGCCCGATTCCCCGAGCCGGCGAGGCAGCACGTGCTCTGAGCCTGCGCTGGAGCCGCGGCGCCAGTGTCAGCGCTGTCGTCGGCACGATTGTCGTCGAACGGGTGATCGATCTTCTGTGGCTGATCTTCTTTATCGCCGCCTCGGCAGCGCTGTTACCCGGGAAGATCGAGCAGGCCTTCCCGGGGATCCGCACAGCAGCGACGGGGACCCTGGTACTGGCCATCGCCGCCATTCTGGGGATGATCGTCGTCTCCGCCTACCAGGACCGTGGTGTCAATTTCGTGCAATACCTGCTGAGCCGGATTTCGCCGCGCCTGGCGGGTGCTATCGCCGAGATTCTTTCGCGCTTCATTCACGGACTGGCCGCCCTGCGAACCCCTTCGGCCTATGTAGAGATCTTCGTGAGTTCCTGTCTGCTCAATCTGGGCTACATCCTCATCACCTGGTTTTCCTTTGCCGCCTTCGGCTTCGACAAGGGTCCATGGGAACTCGGTCTGGAGGCAGCGCTGGTTGTAATGGCAATTTCGTCGATCGGCGTCGTGCTCCCTGCCCAGGGCGGCATCGGCACCTATCACTTCTTCTACGGGAACGCGCTCCACAGCCTCTTCGCCATCCCCATGGCACCCGCCATGGCATGCGCCACGCTGGTCCATGCCATCTCGAACCTGACATATTTCGTCGTCGGCGCACCGGCGTTGTATTTCCAGCGACGGCGTTACGGGCGGCGTGGCACACTGACGCAGGAATTCGACGCGGCTCAATAGA
>JAQCJA010000652.1 GCA_027593305.1 bacterium | reverse complement strand
GAGCTTGATATTTATCTCACCGAGGTTGTCGTTGGGCTTCTTGATGACGGAAGGCCTGGCAACTTCGTGATCGATGCCGGCGATCAGCTGTTCTTTGATGAGAATGGAGATCTCACCGGTGTTCAGAAACTCATCGATCACCACCGGGTCCATGATCTTCAGGTCCTCGCGCGATGTGTATGCATCGAGAGAGTCGCGGATGCCGTCAAAGAAGTTGCCCTGAGTACTCTTCTGGTTCCACCCTCCCCCACCGGGAAAGATGTAGAGCTTCGGCTGGCTCAGGTAACGATCCGTGACGTCACGCCCGGTACGGCCAGGGCCTCCCGGGAAGGAGTTGACCGCATCTATGCGGATCTCAATCACATCCTCGCCACGCACGACAGCTTCTTTGTCGACCGTCTTGTCGGCTTCCTCTCGGGTGCCAGTCCACGGCTTGTCAGGATTCTTCGGATCTTGAGGGATGAAAAAACTCTTGCGCAGGAAAACTCCCTTGGCCAGGAAGTAGACAGGACGATCCGCTCCCTCAACTGTTGTCGTGAACACGAGTCGCATCTGGTCACCCGGCGCCAGAAGCCTGTCGGTTGGCTCGAAAGCACCGCCGCCCTTGGACCGCGGCTGATTCATGAACACAACCGCCTTCGGTACTTCATTGAACTTGCGGAAGGTGTAGTGTCGCAGCAGCCCTTGGCCGCGACCATGTTCGACGGACTCCGTCTGCATCCTCGGGCGCACGATTTCCGCGTTCACCTCGGCTTCGCGGATCGGGTTGAACACGACCTGCATTTCCTTGGCCTTGCTCAGCAACTCCGGTCGCGTGAATGGCTTGCGTTCTTCCGCAACCTTTTCGCGGCCGTTGGCAGGGTCCGGGCTCTTCGCACCATCAGTATCCGGCGCGACCTTCTTCTTCTTTTTGACGACTTTGCCCATAAGATCAAGTCTTGTTTGAGATGCCAAGGAATCGGATTTCTGGGGATTTTCGGTGTGATACGGAGAGACGGCTGGTTCGTCAATCTCCCTTGATCTCACCGGTCCACTGCGGCGAGCGTGACAGCCAGGTCAACACTTCACAGTGCGGCGTATGAGGAAACATCTCCACGGGCTGTGCTGAGCGGATGTCATACCCGGCAGCAGACAGGATCAACAGGTCCTCAGCCAACGTCTCGGCATTGCAGGAGATATAGATAAAAGTGGGGGGCCCGAGTGCGACGATCCCCGCCAATGCCTTCTTGTGTATTCCCGCTCGCGGCGGGTCCGCAACAATCACGTCGAACCGTTCCTGTTCCTCGGCACGCAACTCGTCGAGAACATCTTCGGTGCGGGCCACCAGGAATGTACAATTCTCGATGCTGTTGAGCGCGGCATTCCGCCGCGCATCGTCGACCGCTGCGGCCACCTGCTCGATGCCAACGACGGATCTCGCCGCCCGTGCCAGATGCAGGCTCACGCCACCTGTCCCCGCATAGAGATCAAGAACATCTGCCTCACCCAGTTCCCCAAGTAAGTCCGCGACCCGGGCGTAGAGACCCGATGCAGCACGCGTATTTGTCTGAAAGAATGAGTGTGGTGAGATCTCGAACTTGAGTCCGCCGCACATCTCGGTGATGCGCCCATCTCCCTTCACGAGAAACTCGGCATCACCTGTGGCAACCTGAGCCTTCCCTGCATGTCGTATCACCATGCAAGTCGTGATCAACTTACCAACATCCTCGAGGACGCTCGACAGCAGGTCGTCGACGGCGTCACTTGGATACTCCGAGACAACGAGGTTGACCATCGTCTGCGACGTTCCCTTGGCATCTCGGACCACAAGAAAACGCAACAGCCCTTCATGTGATTTCAGATCATAGACAGGTAGGGCCGAAAGGATGCAATGCCGCCTGAAACTGTCAACGATTTGATTGGACGCCTCCGACTGCAGGTGGCAGGCCTCCATATCAAAAACTCGATTGTAGCGCTCTCGGACATGGAGCCCCAATTGCAGAGTACCATCCCGGTCAGAGCCGAAGGAAAACTCCATCTTGTTGCGGTAGTAATAGACGTCGGGGCTCGGCAGGATGGGCAGCCAGCGCTCGGGGGTCAGTGCTCGACACTGGAAGGCCTGATGGATCATGTCCTCCTTCAGACGAAGCTGGTCGGCGTAGTCCAGGTCCTGCCATCGGCAACCGCCGCAGAGCCCGAAATGAACACAGACTGGATCCTGCCGAGGCATGCCCGCTTCGATAAGATCGTCGACAACACCTTCGAATCGCCCTTTGCGTTTCCTTCGCAGGTAGACCTCAGCCCTGTCACCCGGAACAGAGCGGGGCACGACGATTTCCCGGCCTTCCAGGGTAGCGAGCCCATCCCCCTTTGGAGTCATTGACTCGATGTCGACAACGACGTGTTCGCCTCGCTTCATGTGGTCGCTTCATGTTCGGGGTGAAAAATGCAAACGGCGAGGCGGGAAAGAACTCCCCACCTCGCCGGAATCTTGCTGTCACTTCGGAGCGAAACCCAACGTCTCAGGCTTCGTCGGTGCTGCTCGCCTCCGCCGCCGTCCCAAGCCGTTCGACTCCAGGTCGATCCACGAGTTCAACGATGACCATCTCCGCGCCATCCCCGCGCCTGGGGCCAATCTTGACGAGCCTGGTGTAGCCGCCGGCACGCCCAGAATACCGCGGCGCCAGTTCGTCAAACAGCTTGCTCACGACAGCCTGATCTGCAATGTGGCGCAGAACCTGTCGCCGCGAGTGCAGATCACCGCGCTTCCCG
>JAQCJA010000651.1 GCA_027593305.1 bacterium | reverse complement strand
GATTCCCAGAGGCGTACTTGCACTCCGGCCCCATCGAAGGGGAGGGCGCAACGTTCTACGCTTTCGCTGCGGATGGCCGCCCGACCATGCTTGTGTTTGCCTTCGTTGATGAGTGCTTCACGCACTATTTCGAGATCAGCAACTCCAAGCTGTTCGGGAGCGTGTCGTGAACTTCCGCGATCCTGACACCCTGATCGGCTCGGCGGCTGCGGGCTTTGGAACCGGCGGCCTGACCTTGCAATGGGCAACCGATTTCGGCAGCCTCGCCCTGATCGCCATCAACCTCGTGCTGGCCTTGGCCGGCGGCTACCTGCTGCTGCTGCGAATCATCAAAGCGCACCGAGACATCCGCGACGACCGCGACGACCGAGGGAATGGTTGATGGGTCAGCCCCGCGTGCCCGAAGCCGAGTTCATCGAGATGTTTGAGCAATTTGGCCCCGCGGATACTGCGGTCAGGCTTCAGATGACCGAGAGGCAGGTGTACAGACGCCGGGCGGCCATCGAGGCCCGCACCGGGCAGCAGATCCCGACCCCCGACAATGGCGGAAAGCACCGCACCCGGTCGAACATCAAGCACGATGCCCGCCAGCATTTCAGGGTCAGCGACGGCGTCGTTCTTGTCGGCTCGGACGCCCACTACTGGCCCGACATCATCACCCCCGCCCATCGGGCGTTTGTCCGTTTCGCCAAGATGCTGAAGCCCGCCGCAATCATCATGAATGGCGACGTTTTCGACGGTGCCAGCGTGTCCCGGCATCCCTCCATCGGGTGGGAGCACAAGCCCTCTGTGATCCAGGAAATCGACGCTTGCACCGACCGGCTGGCGGAGATCGAGAAAGCCGCTCCGAAGGCTGAGAAGTTCTGGGCGCTGGGCAACCACGACGCCCGGTTTGAAAGCCGCCTTGCCAACGTCGCGCCCGAGTACGCCCGCCTCCATGGCGTCCATCTGAAGGACCACTTCCCGGGCTGGCAGCCGTGCTGGGCCGTCTGGCTCAACGACGATGTGGTCGTGAAGCATCGCTGGAAGGGCGGCATCCACGCGGTCCACGGCAACACGGTGAACTCGGGCAAGACGATGGTGACGGGCCACCTGCACAGCCTGAAAGTGTCCCCCTGGACGGATTACACGGGCACACGCTGGGGTGTCGACACGGGAACGCTCGCTGCGCCCTTTGGCGAGCAGTTTATCGACTATACCGAAGACAGCCCGGTTAACTGGAGGCCGGGGTTTGTGGTGCTGACCTTCCACGAAGGCGAGTTGCTGGACCCGGAGACGGTGCGGGTGCGGGACGACACGAGCGTCGTGTTCCGCGGGAAGGTCTGGCCGATTTCATGAACCGCCAGGACTGCCTCACCCGCGCCGGGGCGCTGATCTCGGGCGACCGTCACGACGCCTATGGCGACTTTGCCGACACCGCCGAGTGTCTGGCTGGTCTGTGGAGCGCGTATCTCGGCCACGAGGTCAGGCCCCGCGATGTCGGCTACATGCTCGCGCTCCTGAAGATCATGCGCCTGCGCCATGGCCCCCACGAGGATTCCAGCGTAGACGCCTGCGGTTATCTGGCGCTGGGAGGCGAAGTTGATTCACGCGGGTGATCCAGTCCTGCGCGACATGCTGCGAAAGCACGAGGCGGTGCGCCCACAGGTCTATGACGACGCCACCGGCAAAACCATCGGGCCGGGTTCGGTCGTCAAGGGCAATCCGACCATCGGCGTAGGCATCCTCGTAGGGCCAGGCGGTGGTCTGCTCGAACACGAGATCGACTACCTCGAAAAGAGCCGCATAGAAGTCGCATTCAAGGCCGCACAGAGAACTTGTCCGACGTTCGGCACCCTCACCCCCAACCGGCAGCGTGTGCTGGTCTCCATGGCCTTCAACATGGGTTCTCTGTCAGCGTTCAAGCGGATGCTGGCGGCGATTGCCATGGAAGATTGGGACGAAGCTGCCCGTCAGATGACGGATTCACGTTGGGCCGTACAGGTGGGCAATCGTGCCCTCGAACTCTCACAAATGATGAAGGAAGGTTAGCATGTATGACGAAAAGGCGTGGTATCAGTCCCGCACGGTCTGGGGTGGCTTGATTGCCGTCCTGGCCGCCGTTGCGGGTGCATTCGGGTTTTCCATCGGCGGTGAGGATCAGGCCGCTCTGGTGGAGGCCGTTGCTGCGGTGGCCGGTGCTGCTGGCGGCATCGTCGCCATCTGGGGCCGCGTGAAGGCCACGAAGAGCATCACCTGATGTGGGCTTCGGCTGTCGCTGCAGTCCTCAACCTCCTCACCAAGCTAGGCCCCCTGATTGGGGCATGGATGGCGGGAAGGGACCGCCAGCGAGCCGTGGAAATGGAGAAGGGCCTGGAGGGACTCGACCGTGCGCGCAAGTCCGTGGATGACGTTCGCCGCAATGCTGATAGCCGTGAGCGGTTGCGCGACAAGTTCCGTTCCGGCGGCTAACCCCTTCTGCACCATCGTCGGCCCCCCGCCTGCCGAGTTGATACCGGCAGAGGGGGAGCCGCATGGATTCATCGACGACTATCTGGCGGTTTACGAAACCGCGTGTGCCTGATGCAAATCCTCAAAATTGTCTGGCTCGACGCCCAGCACCCTGCGGGGGAATGGGTGAGCCGTGACGCCATGAAGGGGCCGTTGCCCGAAATCCTGTCTGCGGGGTATCTGGTGCATGAGGATCGGTCCAAGATCGTCCTGGCAGCGGCGTGGGATGGCCTTCACGCATCAGGAGAGGTCACCATCCCGA
>JAQCJA010000650.1 GCA_027593305.1 bacterium | reverse complement strand
CCAAAAAGGTCCTCCTCCGCATCATCTGCAGACCCGGCGTCCGCCTTGTCTATGGCTGGTGCGGGGCGGCGACCGCCGGCTGTGTTGAGTTGATGCTCGTACACCCCACGAACGATCTCTTTTTCAGCCACAATCGGTAGTGCCTCAAAGCGCATCTTGATCCGCCGGCCGCCGCCAGGGCTCGGCTCTGAACTCAGTGGCACGCAAGTCAGCCCGGCGAGGGGAAAGGGCCCGTCAAAGGCCGGGTCTACCATCCAGGCGAGATCTTCGTTGGCGCCGGACTGACCCGGAGCGAGATCGATGGCCAGCCCACCGGCACTCAGATTGACAACGTGGGCGTGGACTCGAGGCGCGGCGGCCAGTCGTGCCTGTTCGCTGGCACGGGCCGAAGCAGGATCAACCTCAACGCGGGTGGTATCGACGCGGATGCCCCTGGCCTCTGTCTGGTCCAGCAGCTTGATTGCCGCGTCGCTTTGTATTCCGGCGATCCCTGCCTCAGGCTCATGATTGAGAGCCAGGAGGAGAAAATCTGCCGAGAAGTCGACGTCGATCCGGTAAAAACCACGATTCTGCTCGCGCTCGACACTGGTGTGGCGGACGGCGATGCTGTGCTCGGTGCGGGATCGACGGATAACCGTTGTGGCGAAAGTGTATTCCGTATCTCCTTCGCGCCAGAAACGGGCCGTTATCTCCGCTTCAGGACGCAGTTCCTGCTCCGGTCGGCCCGCTTCCCGCAGCACGGGGGCCAGCGTCAGCGTTGCCTCGTCCCGCTCCAGCACCAGCCACGGGAACAGAGCCTCCTCTGCATCAGAGTCCGCATGGGTGCCGATCATGACCGTCTGTCCCCGATCGATCTGGCGGGTGGACGAGAGGGACTGATCAAGGTCAAGAGTGTCGAAGCCGAGGGCTGTGCGGATCTGGCTGATGGCGGCAAGTTCCGGATGCTGCGCCTGACGCGCCGTGATCGCATCGGCGTAGGCCCCGACCTGCCGATCGAATACCTGAGGAGAGGACAACAGGCGGGGTGGGGATTTCATGCGCCGCTTGCGCGCGATCTGGTGGAGGAAGGCGGTCTGGGAACCAGTCAGTCCGGCGGCTTTCGCCGCATCCTGAAACTCGGCAAGGCGCTGCCGGCGATGGTGGATCCAGCGCATGATGTACAGCGCCAGCAACACAGCAATACCGATCCACAACAGGTACCACACGGCCTGGCTGAAAAGTGTGGGTTCCGCCGTCCGGGGTCGCAGATGATGCAGGATGTCACGTAGCTGATTGTCGCCGTTCACGGCTGGGGTTCCGTAGTCGCGGGAAGCTGCGGGCAGCGCACTTGGGCTGGCCACAAAGGCTTAAGTGCTTGGCGGAGTTGTCCTTATATGCGGAGTTGTCCTTATATACGGCCGCGTCGGATCGCAGTCAACCGCGTGCTGTTCAGATATCGTTGACCGAGTTGTCTTCCGGATGGCGGCGCATGGCACGCTGACGCCATTCGGTCTGCCGATTGGCCGCCAATCCTTCCGGATCGATTTCGATGCCGAGGCCCGGCCCCTGGGGAATGCCGACAAAGCCATCCGCGAAGATCAGGGGCTCGGTAAACAGGCCGTCACCGGCACCGCCGCCATACTCCTGAATGAGGAAGTTGGGTGTGCCCGCCATGGCGTGCAGAGAGGCGACCACACCCACTGCGTCCGCCGCCGAGTGGGGCGCCATGGCCATGTAGTGGATCTCGGCGAGGGCGGCAATCTTCTTCATTTCCAGAATGCCGCCGCAGTGGCGAATGTCCGGCTGCAGAATCGCCGCCGCCTTCTTCTCACAGATCTCACGGAAGCCCCAGCGTGTGGTGTTTCGTTCCCCCGTGGCGATGGGAATGTGCGTCGAACGCGTGATGTCCAGCAGGGCGTCGACGTTCTCCGGGTGTGTCGGCTCCTCGACAAAGAGCGGCTGTACGGCTTCCAGTTCATGCAGCAGGATTTTTGCCATCGCCGGGCTTACAGCACGATGGAAGTCAATGGCGATATCTATCTCTGGCCCAACGGCTTGTCGGACAGCCTCAACGCGTTCGATGATACGCCTCGTGGTCCCCGGTGTGTCGACGCAACGCACGGGATCGGGGAATGGTGTCATCTTCACGGCGCTGAAGCCGCGGGCCACAGCGGCAAGGGCGTTGTCGGCGTAGCGGCCTGGCTCCGGGCCACCGATTCCGGCATAGACGCGGATCCGATCACGCACCGTACCGCCTAACAGGCGCCACACCGGCGCATCCAGAGACTTGCCAAGGATATCGAGGCAGGCCATCTCCAGTCCGCTCAGCGCCGACAGCAGGATCGGCATCTGCCGACTGTAGGACGAACGGAACAGGACCTGCCAGTGATCCTCGATCTGCCGCGGGTCGCGCCCGACCAGGTATTCGGCCATGTCGAGCAGGGCGCGCTCAACGGTGCGGCCATGCTCGTAGTTCATGGGTGAACCCAGGCCCACGAGGCCCTCGTCGGTGTGGACCTGCAGCAGGAGGCCCCGGTTCTTCAGGGGTGTGACATCAAGGCTGGTGATCTTCATGGGGGGCGGTCATTTTCCGAGAAACGTTGGCACTCAAAGGAGTGTTCGCACTCAAAGGAGTGTTCGCACTCAAAGCACAGTTCGCACTCAAAGGAGTGTTCGCACTTCTTCGAGGCGTGGGATCGAGGCACGGGCCCCGTGGCGGGGGACACAGATGCCGGCGGCCACGGGGGCATGGCGCCGGCAGTCCTCAGGGCCGAGCCCCCC
>JAQCJA010000649.1 GCA_027593305.1 bacterium | reverse complement strand
CATGGCTCTGGTCCGTTTTGTTGTTGGTGGCAGTTTGCGGTCCCGGGCAAAGATACCCCGTCCGTGCACCCTGGCGCCAAATCGCGCATACTGGACACAGACGGACAGGATACCCAAGCCATCAACCCAAGCCATCAACCCAAGCCATCAACCCAAGCCATCAACCCAGGTGAATTTCCATGGCATCTCCAGTTCTGCAGACGCGACTTCTCAGTTCCCTGACCAAGGTTTTCGCCGATGAAGAGCTGCAGGCGCGGCCCTTTCGTCGCGCCACCTGCCTGCGCGGCGAGGTGTTCTCCTTGCAGCTGGCCTACCGCGCCGAGTCGATGCTGCGTGACCTGCAAGTGGCTGTGGCATCCGATCTGCAGCGCTACATCCAGGTGCGCGCCGTCGGTCTGGCGCCGAGTGAGTTCCCCGGTGCTCACTTCGACGACAACGTGTTGCGCACGACGCCAGGCCTGTATCCGGACCCCCTGCTGCCTGTCGGTGAGCGTCTGCCGGCGCCCCCCGGGCAGTGGCGTTCCTTGTGGGTGACGGTGCGGGTACCGACGCGCATCACGGCGGGCATCTTCACCATCGAGTTGGCGCTGGCCAGTGGCGACCGGCAGGTCGGTGGCGCCACGTTCACGCTGGAGGTGCTGCCGGCGACACTGCCGGCGCAGAAGCTGAAACACACGAGCTGGTTTCACGCCGACTGCATCGCCACACACTACGGCGTCGACGTCTGGAGCCAGCAGCACTGGGTCCTTGTGGATCGCTTCGTGCGCAATGCCGTCGATCACGGCATCAACATGCTGCTGACACCACTGTTCACGCCGCCCCTGGACACGCAGGTGGGCGGTGAGCGCCCTACGGTGCAGCTGGTGCAGGTGCGCCGCTCCGGCGAACGTTACAGTTTCGATTTCTCGCGCCTGGATCGCTGGGTGCACATGGCGGACGCCGCCGGCGTGAAATTCTTCGAAATGTCCCACCTGTTCACGCAGTGGGGTGCGGCGCACTGCCCGAAGATCGTGGTCACCGAAAATGGCACGGAACAGCGGATCTTCGGCTGGAAGGACAAGGCGTCGGGTCGTCGGTACCGCGCGTTCCTCGATCAATTCCTCCCCGAACTCGTGCGCTACATCGACCGCCGCGGTCTGCGCAAACGCTGCTTCTTCCACGTCTCCGACGAGCCCCACGCCAGCCATCTCGAGTCCTTCGCCGCCGCCGCTGCCATGGTCCATCATCACCTGCAGGGCTTCGCCTTCATCGACGCCCTGTCCAATGTGGAGTACTTCGATCGGGGTCTCGTACGTCAGCCCATCCCGGCAAGCAACCACATCGAGCCCTTCGTCGAGCGTGGCATCAAGGATCTGTGGACCTACTACTGTGTCTCCCAATGGAAGGACGTGGCCAATCGGTTCTTCTGCATGCCATCGGCACGCAACCGCATCCTGGGAGCGCAACTGTATCGCTATGATCTGAAGGGGTTCCTGCAATGGGGCTACAACTTCTGGTATGCCCAGTACTCGACACACGCCATCGATCCCTTCAAGGTGACCGACGCCGGCGGCAACTTCCCGTCGGGGGATGCCTTCCTCGTCTATCCCGGCGAAGATGGGCCGCTCGACTCGCTGCGCGGGGAGGTCTTCCGCGAGGCTCTGCAGGATCAGCGCGCCCTGCAGTTGCTCGACAGTCTGCAGGGACGGGACAAGACGGTGCAACTGCTGGAGCGGGGACTTGAAGAGTCGATCACGATGACACGGTACCCGAAGGACGCCGACTGGTTGCTGCGTATGCGTGAGCGCTGCAATCGACGCATCGCTGCCCTCTAGGGCAGGGCGTCAATCCGGCGGACAATACACGGGCAGGTCGGGCAGGTGCTGCCGCAGGGCAAAGTAGTAGCTGAAGGCGCGAGCCTTGATGGAGTCACCCGCCGCCTCGACCCGGGCATGGCGAAACTCGGGATCGTAGGACAGTACCAGGTCCACGCCCTGCACGTGGTCGGTCAACGTCGTCCGGCCACTCGCCGTGGCCGTCGCCAGCGCCGAAAAGGGATACGCTTTGAGCATGTGTGTCGCTGTGCCGACGATGAGGACGTGTTCCTTGGGGTGGACGGTTTCCGTCTGCGGATCGTAGATGCTGCGTACTCCCGGCTTGGCATGGCCCAGGCCCAGCCTGGCGTCACTCGGGTAACTGCCATAGGTGGCCCTGTTGCCCGGGTGGGACGTGGGCGACAGGATTTTCGCGCTGGGGAACTTGTGTCGAATGCCGGCAAAGGAGAGCAGTTCCAGCGGCTGCAACGCGACCTCCTGCTCCCCTTCGAGGGAGCGTTGATCAAAGGGCAGAATCAGCGCCCTGCTCGCCGTGTCATAGAGCACGAAGGCGTCCCAGCGCAGCAATCCTGAGATATACGTTCGTCCTTCGATGGCGACACTGAGCCCGGCAAGGGGGCAGTAGGCCAGGGCCGGGGCATCGTCGTGGTTGACGATCTCGTGGGTGGTGAGCACAAAGAGCGGGGCGAAATGCCAGACGCCCTGCCGTTGGACACCAACACACAGGTCATCATTACGCAGACCATCATTACGCAGACCATCATTACGCAGAGACACCTTGTCGACATCGACATAGTGGGGGGCGTCGATGGCGGCGATGCGATTGATCATGGCCGCAGGGTCACCGGTGCGCAGACCGAACCCCGAGACGATGCCATGGCGGGCCAGTTCACGGTAACTGGAAGGCATGCGGGCACAGGCCAGGTCCGCCCGCAACAGCAGGGGAACAA
>JAQCJA010000648.1 GCA_027593305.1 bacterium | reverse complement strand
GATATTGCGGGCGCCGGCCACGTGCAGCGAATGGCGTGGCGGTGTAGTCAGGGCCTCGATCTCATCGACAACTGCACGCAGCAGCGCCGGCTCAAAGCCTGACCCCATTTCACGGATGTGCTGGCGCACTGTTGCCCGCACCTCCCATACCGTTCGTCCCGCCAGTCGCTCGTTCAAGCGCACCGACACCCTGGCAACTTCGCGAGCATCGGCGGGGGGGCCAACCTCGATGACGAGACTGCGCACCGGCCCGGTCTCGAGAGCGACCACAAGAAGCATGCGGCCTTCGGCAAGCCGTACCAGTTCGAGATGATCGACCCGGACCTGTTCGAATCGAGGTGCCAGCACCAGGCCCAACTGCATGGACACATCGCCGATGATCTCCGCAAGCTGACCGTGGATCTCGTCAGCTGACACCTGCAGCAACTTGGCATCCAGTTGCGTACGCAACTGACCGAGGGCTGTGACGCCACCGGCGGAACCCATGCCGAGAGCGTGCATGGCATAGAAACGGTAGGCCTTGTTCGTCGGCGTGCGGCCCGCAGACGTGTGCGGCTGCTGGACAAACCCCTTGTCTTCCAGACTGACGAGGGTCTTGCGGACCGTTGCCGGACTGACGTCGAGGTGCTCACGTTCCAGCAGACTGGACGAACCGACGGGCACCCCAAGCTCAACATGGGCGCGCACCAGGGCTGCCAGTACCTGCTCTTCGCGATCGCTCAGAACTTCACGAACCACGGGTCTGCATCCTGTGTGGGGATGGGGCCTGAAACAAGCAAAATATAGGAACAGCGGAAGGTAACGAGGTGGCCCAGCCTGTCAAGGTTGGCCCAACCTCACCCAGTCTGAGGTCCAGCCAGAAGTCACCGCGGCGGGAATGCTGAGGGCCGCTGCGGAAAGCGCCAGCAGCAGGGCCCCCAGGCTGGCCGACAACTCGGGACGGACCAGCTGCGGAGTGAATTCCCCTGCTCCGGCAGCCAGCGGGGCACGCAGGACATCCAGTTGCGCAAAGACCCCTCCCACACAGGCCACAGCGGGTGAGCTGCCCAGATGCAGTCTGCGAGCAACCGCCGCAACCTGGGCCCCCAGCGCCATGCCACCACTGGTGATGATCTCTGCAGCGACCTCATCGCCGGCGCGAGCGGCGGAGAATATGGTTGGGCAGGCTGCAGCGATCCGCTCACGGGTCAGTTCGCCCCCATAGGTGGCAGCAATCACATCTCTCCAGACAGTCAGTCCGAGAGCCGGCAGCAGTGCCTGCTGCAGTCGTGTGTGTCTGCCGCTGCCATCGACAGCCTGCAGTGCCCTGCGAATCCCCGCCATGACCAGTGCATACGCACTCCCCTCGTCACCCAGAGCCGGTCCCCAACCGCCGGCGCGAGCCTCGTCACCCGCAGCGTTGCGACCCAGGACCATGGAGCCGGTGCCGGCGATACACACGACACCCGGTCGTCCGGCGTGGGCTCCTTCGAGTGCCGCCCGGGCGTCACTGACGATCAGGGCGCGAGTGGCAACACCCCGGTTTTCCAGGTGCTCCCCCAGGGCCACCTGTTCCGCCTCGCGCCCAGCACCGGCGACGCCGGCACACAGAACTGTAGCGCTGGTTCCGGGGCGCAATTGCTGGAGCAATGCCTCAATGAGAGCGGCCAACCGCGACGCGCCCAACAGTTGATAGTTGCCTGGCCCACCCTCCAGATGGGCAAGCAGGGCCCCATGTCGATCCGCCAGGACCATGCGTGTGTGTGTGCCCCCGGCGTCAACTCCCACATACAGCTCATCTGCCAACTGCGCACCCGTCAGAAAAACGGGGAGCCGACCCATTGGTCGACTCCCCATATGTTCCCCTCAGATCGGTTGCCGACTCGGGTCGGCCAACCGCACACTTATCAGGCTGACTCGTCAATAATCGATTGCGCTGTCTGCGAGCGAACGTCGGGTTGGTCATAGAACCCACTGGCAGCCCGCGTGCGTGATTCGGCTACACGGTCCTCCCGTACATCCGGCACGTCAGCCATCTTACGTTGTGCACTGCGGACTTCGACGACTTCGTCGACGACGGGCCGAATGCCGTCGGTATCGAGCAAGGCGCCGGCGATCTCACGGCGGACATCTTCGGTATTATAATAGCCGGACTGAACCCGCTCACGGATCTCACCGATTCGGGGGTTGGCCACATCTGGTGCCGCTTTCAGCGTCTCCGTCAGCCCCGCCGCATCCTGGGCCCGGTTCGAGATCTCAACGGAGTCATCACCCCGCCCAACATCGCTGCGGGTGCGGGAAGATTCTGTGCGCTGATTGGGCTGGGAAACCTTTTGCAGGTTTGGTAACCCGTCAATGCGCATCGTGTGTTCCTTTGCTCTGAGTTGCGACTCGTCATCGTGTCGCGATACCGCGTCTATCTAATATATCGGCATCTCTTCGAAAGACTTTAGACCAATATACCAAGGGCCCCGAATACGGACAATCACCTATTTGAGATGCAGTTCCGTTCGGAGGGATATAGTCCGCATGCAGCGGAAAGTGGAGCCGGGGTACGCTCAGCGCACGTTGTCTACAAAACGCGCTTCTTGAAAGGACGGGTGCCGCCGGTAGCCGCGAGAGGCTCGCCGCCCTGTGCCAACCTGATGCAACTGTCGTCTGGTGTCATCAAGCAAGTCACGCGCAGCACGCTCGCTCTGGTCCCGCAGATCCAGAACCGAGCGGATCGTCCGACGCAGACACTCGGTCCGCTCGGCCACTTCTGAACTCTCACGCTCCAGCCGAGCCAGCTCGACAGGCAT